>JAYWFC010000051.1:0-15740 GCA_043778995.1 Aestuariivirga sp. | reverse complement strand
TCATAAATACAGTTCAGTTGGAAAACCGCAATGTCATTGGCTAGCCAAATCGCTTACGTAAACGAAGTCGAAGCACCCAAAGTTCAACCTATCACCAGCGAACGCATGGGCCGCATTGTTGCCGTCACAGGCGGGCAAGCCGTGGTGTTGCTCGATTCACATGACAATATATTTGACCCCAACAAGCGCGGCGCTGAAATTGGCACGCTGCTTAAAGTGGAAACCGCAACCACTATCACTTTGGCGTTGATCTCCGCGCTAAGTTCACCCATGCCCACCCACAATGTTAGCGAAAAAGAACTGCGCATTGTGGAAGTGGAATTTATTGGCGAACTTCCGCGCCACGCGGATGGAACGATGGGCAACTTCCGCCGCGGCGTTTCAAACTATCCTTCATTGGGCGACACTGTGTTTCGCGCCGATCGCCATGAATTGGCACTGGCCTATGCCTGTGATGCAGATAGTGCTGTTCGCGTTGGCTATATTCAACAAGACCCCACAATTCCTGCAATGGTGAAAGTTGATGAAATGCTGGGCAAGCATTTTGCAATTTTGGGAACCACAGGCACAGGCAAATCTTGCACCGTTGCGCTTATTTTGCGCCGCATTCTGGAAAAAAATCCACAGGCTCATATATTGTTGCTGGATGTGCACCGTGAATATGCCCAATCATTTCGTGGCATGTCGGAAGTGATAACGCCAGACAATATGGCGCTTCCATTCTGGCTTTTAAATTTTGACGAAGCGGTTGAAATTCTGGTGGGCCAACATGCTCACCGTGAAACTGATGTTGAAGTTCTGCGTGAAATTATCCCCATCGCCAAAGCCCGCTATATGGGCAACCAGCGCCGCGATAAAACCACAGGCGCATTGCGCCCGCGTGACACGTTGGTGGATGCAAACATTGGTGTTGATACTCCAATTCCTTATCGCACGTCTGATATTATCGGCGTTCTTGAAGACTATATCGGCAAGCTTGAAATGCGTGGCGAACTTGCACCTTACAAGCGCCTGAAGGCCCGCCTTGAAGCTGTCAGCCGTGATCCACGCTATGCCTTCATGTTTGGTTCTCTCACGGTGCAAGATAACATGGCCCAAGTTCTGGCCAGGCTTTTCCGCATTCCCGTTAACGGCAAACCGATTGCCATTTTGGAATTGGGTGGCTTGCCTTCTGAAATCATCAACGTTGTTGTTTCCGTTCTGGCTCGTTTGGCCTTTGATTTTGGTGTGTGGAGTGCGGGCAAAGTGCCCATCACCTTTGTGTGCGAAGAGGCACATCGCTATGTTCCCAACGACAAAGCCAGCGGCTTTGAACCAACCAAGCGCGCCATTTCCCGCATCGCTAAAGAAGGCCGCAAATATGGCGTTTCACTATGCATTGTAAGCCAGCGCCCGGCTGAACTTGACCCCACCATTCTTTCTCAATGCAACACCATTTTTTCAATGCGCCTGACCAACGAACGCGACCAAGATATTTTAAAAGCAGGCATTTCTGATGCCGCCGCCAGCTTGTTGGGCTTCATGCCCACCATGGGTGCCGGTGAAGCCATAACCTTCGGTGAAGGTGTTGCCCTGCCCACGCGCATTAAATTTGATTTATTGCCCGCTGGCGAATTGCCGCGTTCCAACACAGCATCCTTCACCAAAAATTGGGCGAAGGATTTGCCAGATGATAGCTTCCTGCTTGAAGTTGTCAGCCGCTGGCGCGCCCAAACCTATAATCCAGACAGCGCCAATTATTCGATTGATCAACCAGCAGATGCACCTGCGACAGAGGCCCCCACGCTGGTGCCACACCCCGTGGCCGTGCCTGCGCCGCAACAGTTTGCATCTCAACCGCCATTTGCCGCACATGCCGAACCCGCAGCAAGGCCTTCATTGCGTAAAGAAGGCTATATGAACACGCTGCAAAACAGCTTTGGCCAAAAACCCATTGCGGCGGCAACAGCCCCAACGGCCCCGGCGCCCGAGAGCAATCAACCAAGCTTGGCAAGCCTGATCAAACAATTCCGCACTTAACTTCGAACTTGCGTGCTTCTGGGTTGAAGTCTATTTGACTTCATACATTCCCATGGGGGATCGGCTAACGGTAGGCCTGCAGACTCTGACTCTGCCTGTCAAGGTTCGAATCCTTGTCCCCCAGCCAATCATTTCACCGTGTGTTGCTCTTCGCATAATCTTCCCATAAGCTTTCCCAAAACAATGGGAGATATTCGCAATGGCCACTGAACGCAAACTGGGTTTTGACACGCTGCAAATTCATGCAGGCACAGCGCCTGATACGGCAACGGGTGCAAGGCAAGTGCCCATCTATCAAACTACAGCGTATGTGTTTCGTGACGCTGATCACGCCGCAAAGTTGTTCAACTTGCAAGAAGTGGGTTACATTTATTCACGGCTTACAAACCCAACGGTTTCTGCTTTGGCCAATCGCATTTGCGCGCTTGAAGGCGGGGCTGGTGCCATCTGCTGTTCATCAGGCCATGCGGCTCAAATCATGGCACTGTTTCCGCTTATGGGGCCTGGCAAAAATATCGTGGCTTCAACCAGGCTATATGGCGGCACCATCACACAATTCAGCCAAACCATTAAGCGTTTTGGTTGGTCTGCTAAATTTGTAGATTTCGATGATTTGGCCGCCGTGAAGGCCGCCATTGATGACAACACAAGGGCTGTGTTCTGCGAGTCAATTGCTAACCCCGGCGGCTATATCACCGACCTTGATGCGATTTCTAAAATATCAGATGCCGCGCACATTCCGTTGATTGTGGATAACACATCGGCCACGCCCTATCTGTGCAAACCGATTGAACACGGCGCAACCTTGGTGGTTCATTCAACCACAAAATATCTGACTGGCAACGGAACAGTGACAGGCGGTTGTGTTGTTGATAGCGGCAAATTTGATTGGGCCAAATCTGGCAAATTTCCATCGCTCACTGAACCCGAACCCGCCTATCATGGCTTGGTGTTTTACCCAACACTTGGTGCTATGGCCTTCACATTCCACTCCATCGCTATTGGCCTGCGTGACCTTGGCATGACGATGAACCCGCAAGGTGCTCATTATACGTTGATGGGCATTGAAACACTTTCCCTGCGCATGGAACGCCACGTGGCCAATGCTTTGAAAGTGGCAGCGTGGTTGGAAAAAGATCCGCGTGTTGAATATGTCACGTATGCGGGTTTAAAATCATCTCCCTATTATAATCGCATCAGCAAAATTTGCCCCAAGGGTGCAGGCGCCATTTTCACCTTTGCATTGAAAACGGGTTATGATGGCTGCGTTAAATTAGTTGATCACGTAAAGTTGTTCAGCCATGTGGCGAATTTAGGAGACACACGTTCACTGATCATCCATTCAGCCTCCACAACACACCGCCAACTGAATGAAGCCCAGCAAAAGGCAGCGGGCGCTTCACCCAATGTTGTAAGGCTTTCGATTGGCATTGAAGATGTGGAAGATATTATTGCTGATCTTGATCAAGCGATGGGCTAATGCGCCGCGCAAGATTCTGTTGCCGCACTTTTTAAAATTAATTAAAATGCTAAAGTCTAAGTCTGTTCATTTTGAGAGTAATTGCTTATGAAAAAATTTATCGCTCTTGCAAGTTTCATCTTCCTCATCGCCTCATCAGCCGTGGCCCGTGCTGAAAACCCAGACGGCAAATGGCAGATGGGAAACTTAACAATCTCGGTGCGCCATTGCGGCGGCGAATTGTTGTGCGGCAACATCGTTTCATTGGGTGCTAGGTTAAACCCTGATGGAACCGAAAAATTGGATTGGAAAAATCCAAATCCGGAACTGCGCAAACGCCATGTTGTTGGCATACCCATTTTTCAGGGCATGGCCCCCAACGGCCCCAATAAATGGAAAGGTGTGATTTACAGCGCCGATGATGGCAACACCTATCGCTCTTACGCAACGGTCAACGGCAGTAATATGGATGTGCAAGGCTGTTGGGGGCCGTTTTGCAAAACGTTGAAATTCGTTCGCGTTCAATAACCAAAATTCAATTCGCTTGGGCCAAGCCCTGCCCCGCGGCGACGCCACTGGCCCAAGCCCATTGAAAATTATATCCGCCCAACCAACCGGTTACGTCAACCGCCTCACCGATTACATAAAGGCCGTTTGCGTGTTTTGCTTCCATGGTTTTGGAAGATAAATCATTGGTATCAACCCCTCCCACCATCACTTCGGCCTTGGCATAGCCTTCAGTTTCAGCGGGCTTGAAGCGCCAGCTCTTCAGCCGCGTGGCAATTTTTTCTAATGATGGTTCTGTGGCCAAACTGTCTGCCAAACGTTGCGGCACAAATTCGCCCAACAGTGTTTTCTGTTCAACCTTCGGGCGTTCATGGCGGCGGCGTTTCAGCTCCGCCAAAAGATCGCGTGCCGGAGCAAAATCTAACTCAATCTCATCTTGCTGTTTTAGATAAGATGAAATTTGCAAAATCGCCGGGCCAGATAATCCGCGATGGGTGAACAACACGCTTTCAGCAAATTTGGTTTTGCCACATTGCGCAATGGCGGGCAGTGCCACGCCTGAAAGGGCTGTGTAAAACGCCAACTCATCAGCCGCTGCTTTCAAAGGCACCAAGCCCGGTTTGGGTGCCACAACTTTCAAACCAAATTTTTTCGCCAAATCTAAAGCAAACCCCGATGCCCCCATTTTTGGAATCGACAATCCACCCGTGGCCAAAACCACATTTTTTGCCACCATTGCACCTTGTGATGTCTGAACGCGAAATTCATCGGCTTTGCTCACATCAGAAATTTTGCAATTCAAAACAAACTGAACGCCCATGGCGGCACATTCATCGAGCAGCATTTTAACAATCTGTTTGGCCGAGCCATCACAAAACAATTGGCCCAGCGTTTTCTCATGCCACGCAATCTTATGTTTGGCGACGAGGGCTAAAAAATCTTGCGGCGTGTATCGGCTTAAAGCCGACCTTGCAAAATGTGAGTTGTCTGAAATGAAATTATTGGGCGTAGTGCCAATGTTGGTAAAATTGCACCGCCCGCCGCCAGAGATTAAAATTTTTGCGCCAGCAATGGTGTTGTGGTCCAGCACGGCCACACGCAAACCGCGTTTTCCGGCCTCAATGGCACACATTAATCCCGCAGCACCAGCACCAATGATGATGGCATCAAAGCTTCTGGTTTGCGACAAATTCATTGTTCAGCTAAATCAGCCTTCGCATGCGCGCCAATTAAGCTTGCCGCGATGAAAACCTTTGCCAATTTTAATGTGTGCTGCATGGTGTGAGATCTCAGCTCTACACCAATGCAGACATAAGCAAAATATTTTTTGCGACATAACACAAGAAAGCAAAGAGAGGGCGCCTTGCTCTCGTTTGTTTATCTTTCAGGCAGCAGACCGACCAGCCACGCGGCGTTTTAATTGATCAATGGTGTGGGCCAAGCTGGCATCTTCCGCATCTTGCAACGGTGTTACGAGAATTTCAGCAATGGAAGACTTCTGCAACCAGTTGGGCGCATCGGCACCGATTTGAAGTTCAGCAGCCGCTGCCACAATGGCACAAGCGCGGGCCCAATGTTCTTCGGCCAATCCTTCGGGTTTGCCTTCATCTTCCCAAATTTTATGCGCCACAGAACGAATTTCCTTATCCATCTCTGGGGTGTGGTGTTGATGTTGGATCATGCCAGTCTCCTGAGTTTAAAACACATTGAGACGCAACAAACTCACACATCGTGATTCTGTTGGGTTAGCATAAAAGCTGTCAAAATTAAATTTAAAGTTTAGTTATGTTTAAAAATATACTTTAAGTTGAAAACTCTGGCGGTTCAAAGCCTCCAACAGCGAGTTCGACAGCTGCCGAAATGCGCAGCACTTTGCGATCTTCAAACATGCGCCCCACAATTTGCAAGCCAACAGGCATGCCATTGGCAGCAATTCCACAGGGTACGGATGCGGCTGGCTGCTGGGTGAGATTGAAGGGATAAGTCAGCGGTGTCCAATTCACCCATTTGCCTTTATGATCGGGGTCACCTGGTTGCAACCTTCCGGCTTCAAACGCGGTGATCGGCATTGTGGGCAACAACAACGCATCAAACTTTTCCATAAACTGGCGCATCTGACTTCCCAATTCACCGCGCGCCTTGGTGGCGGCGATCATCTCGTCAATGGAAATTGATTTGGATTGTTCGACCACGTCACGAAGTGCAGGCTCAAGCAATGCCAGTTTATCTTCGCCCAAATGCCCAAACGCCGCGCGCACGCCCAACCACCACACGGTGCGAAACGTTGCGGCAGGATCTTTAAACCCGGGGTCAATTTCCACAATCTTGGCCCCGGCTTTACGAAGCTTGGCCACGGCGGCTTTCACGAGTCGGGCCACGTCACCTTCCACAGCCACGTCAAAACCCAACTTGGGCGAATAGGCAAAAACCATGTCCTTCACATCACGCTTCAATTTATGCGCATAATCCAAGGCGTCATAGGGCAGTGAATGCCAATCGCGCGCATCAGGCTTTGTAATTTCATCCATCATCAAAGCAGCGTCTTCCACATTCCGCGTCATCGGGCCGATGTGAGCAACCGTTCCAAAAGGTGAAAGCGGCCAAGCGGGCACACGCCCGAATGAAGGTTTCAAACCATAAACCCCGGTGAAAGAGGCTGGAATACGAATAGATCCTCCGCCATCCGTGCCCAAAGCAAGTGGTGCATATCCCGCTGCCAAGCCAGCGGCAGAACCACCAGATGATCCGCCGGGTGTTTTATCTAAATTCCATGGATTGCGGGTAATTCCCGTCAAAAGAGAATCAGTAACGCCCTTCCAGCCAAATTCTGGTGTTGTGGTCAGCCCCATAAAAACAGTACCCGCTTCACGAAGTCTTGCCACACTTGGCGCATCATAAAGCCAGTCTTGATTGATGTTGACGGTTTTAGAGCCCCGCGAAGTGGGCCAACCTTTCACCAAAAGCAGGTCTTTGATCAACAGCGGAACGCCATCCAAAGGCCCAATATTGGCCTTTTTATGCCAGCGCCTTTCGCTTGCACGTGCTTGTTTTAATGTGGTTTTTTCATCAACGAGAGACATGGCGTTAATCTTGCCATCCAGCGCCGCAATTTGGCCTAAGCAGGCGCGCGCCACGTCAACGGGCGATACTTCGCCGCGTTTGAAAAGCTTTGTCAATTGTGTGGCAGAAAGCCAATGCAGATCTGAGGTTGTCACAACAAGTTCCTAATTTGGTCCAAATTCAGCGGAACTTTAATCACATTCGCCCGTTATTAAAACAGCCAACATACACGAAACATAAACGGCAGATGAACAAGGCATTCAGCAATGGTTACGGCACAACGATCTAAGTTCCTCCCAACAACAACACGGGAGATTAACACCATGATCCGCTACACACTTTTTGTTCTCGCAATCGCAGGCACAGCAGCAACCGCCATTGCCAGCGTTAAGCAACATGATCAATTCGCGATCACCGATCCAACAGCCACTACGGTGATCTACAAAACCTCAACAGGGGTGCAAACCCACAAAGTCATCCTGCAAAAATGCGCCGTTGAAGATTGTTCAGACACGCAAAGCTAAATTTATCCTTTCCGGTTTTGTGCCCCTCTGCCGGAAGGGACTTAGGAACCGGGGCAGCGAGATCAAGTGTTAGATCGACAAACCCGACCCCACGGCCGATCTGCCACCCTTAACGCTTCGGTTCCACTTTTTCTCCCCAACTGAGGTCCCCTGCAAGGTAACTCAGCCCTCTAGAAACCCTGGCCTCACCCGCCAGGGTTTTTTTATTGCCAACACTTCGTCAATTCTAAACCCCAGATGAACGGCCCGTTCAGTCCACATTCCAACGTGGTGATGCAACTTATCTGCAGTTCAAACGTTATTAGAATTGGAACAGATTATGAAAACCATAGCCATCACATTAATTCTCGCCATCGCCTTTCTCTCGGCTGCGGCCTTTGCTGGCAACACCGTTCCCGCCCCTTCGTCATCGGGTTTCAGCGTGGTTTACAAAACCAATAACTAATCTGCGTTTTGCAAATTCGTCCTTCTTTTTTGGGGGGAGCGAATACAGCGGGCGCGACTGGGCCAGACAAGCCCCCGTTTTAGGCACGGTTGCCCCGCTGTTATTTTTTTCTAACTGTATTTTTTTAAAGACACACGACCTCTTCAACGCGCATTTTCCGCACTGCACAAAAATCTATCCACAGGGGTTGGAATCTCACCCTGTTCTGTGTAGGAAACACGAAATCAGGATTCCCGACACATGCCCAAACGCACCGACATTAAATCCATCCTCATCATTGGGGCGGGACCAATCATTATCGGCCAAGCTTGCGAATTTGATTATTCCGGAACCCAAGCCTGCAAAGCCCTTAAAGCCGAGGGTTATCGCGTCATCCTTGTCAACTCGAACCCTGCCACCATTATGACAGACCCTGATCTGGCAGATGCAACCTACATCGAACCCATCACGCCCGAAGTGGTGGCCAAGATTATTGAAAAAGAACGGCCAGACGCAATCTTGCCTACCATGGGTGGCCAAACTGCGTTGAACACCGCGCTCAGCCTCAACAAAATGGGCGTTCTTGAAAAATACAATGTGGAATTGATCGGTGCCAAAGCTGAAGCCATCGACATGGCTGAAGACCGTGAATTGTTCCGCGAGGCCATGAAGCGCATTGGCTTGGAAACGCCACGCTCGCGGCTTGCCAATGCTTCCGTAGCTAAAGACGCCGATAAAGCCGCCTTCAGCGAAGGCCGCGCGGCAGCCCCCGACAAAGAAGCCTTTGAACGCAAATGGGCTGAGGGCGAGGCTGATCGCCAGCGCAATTATCGCAGCCGCGCCATGGTAGAAGCTTTTGAAGCCATGTTGGACGTGGGCCTTCCCTGCATTATTCGACCATCTTTCACGCTGGGTGGAACCGGCGGCGGCATTGCTTACAATCGCGAAGAGTTTTTCGACATTGTTGAAAAAGGGCTGGATGCTTCACCCACTGCCGAAGTGTTGATCGAAGAATCCGTTCTGGGGTGGAAAGAATATGAAATGGAAGTGGTGCGAGACACCGCTGACAATTGCATTATCGTTTGCGCCATTGAGAATATAGACCCGATGGGCGTTCACACGGGTGACTCGATCACCGTGGCCCCTGCCCTCACGCTGACAGATAAAGAATATCAAATCATGCGCAATGCCTCAATCGCAGTGCTGCGTGAAATTGGCATTGAAACCGGCGGCTCTAACGTTCAGTTCGGGGTTAACCCAGCTGATGGCCGTTTGGTGGTGATTGAGATGAACCCGCGCGTATCGCGGTCTTCGGCCCTTGCCTCAAAAGCCACAGGTTTTCCGATTGCGAAAATTGCCGCTAAATTGGCGGTGGGTTATACGCTGGATGAATTGTCGAATGACATTACGGGTGGCGCAACCCCCGCAAGCTTTGAGCCCACGATTGATTATGTGGTTGTGAAAATTCCGCGCTTTGCTTTTGAAAAATTCCCAGGTGCTGCACCGCTTCTCACCACGGCCATGAAGTCTGTGGGTGAAGTGATGGCCATTGGCCGCAACTTCCAAGAGGCGATGCAAAAAGCCTTGCGAGGCCTTGAAACCGGCCTCAGTGGTTTTGATGAAGTTGCCATCGCAGGCCTTGGCGAAGGTGATGATCGCAATGTCATTCGCGGTGCCTTGGCACAACCCACGCCCGATCGTTTGTTGAAAATTGCCCAAGCTTTACGCCACGGCACAAGCGTTGACGAAATTTTCGCGGCCTGCAAATATGAGCCATGGTTCATTCGCCAGATTCAAGAAATTGTTGAAACTGAAAAGCGAATCCAAAACAATGGGTTGCCCAATGATGCGGAGAATTTACGCAAACTGAAAGCCATGGGCTTTTCAGATCAACGCTTGGCAAAACTTGCAGGCATAAAAGAAGAACGTGTTGCCAAACACCGCGCCAAATTAAAGGTGCATCCGGTGTTCAAACGCATTGATACATGCGCCGCAGAATTTGCTTCACCCACTGCCTATATGTATTCAACCTATGAAACTGGCTTGGCAGGAAACTCTGGGAACGAAGCCAAGCCTTCAGACAAACAAAAAGTAATCATTCTTGGTGGCGGGCCAAACCGCATTGGCCAAGGCATTGAGTTTGATTATTGCTGTTGTCATGCCTGTTTTGCCTTGCATGATGCAGGCTATGAATCCATCATGGTCAACTGCAACCCTGAAACCGTATCGACAGATTATGACACGTCTGATCGGTTATATTTTGAACCGCTGACCGCTGAAGATGTTTTAGAAATCATCCGCGTTGAACAAAGCAAGGGCACCTTAAAAGGTGTGATTGTGCAATTTGGTGGGCAAACGCCGCTGAAGCTTGCCAATGCGCTGGAAGCCGCAGGCGTTCCCATCTTGGGCACAACGCCTGATGCCATTGATTTGGCCGAAGATCGAGAACGTTTCTCGAAACTTGTCAAAAAGCTGAAATTGAAACAGCCCGAAAACGGCATGGCTTATTCAGGCGCTGAAGCCAAAAAAATTGCCAAACGCATTGGCTATCCTGTGGTTATTCGCCCGTCATACGTTTTGGGCGGCCGCGCCATGGAAATTGTGAAAGATGATGCAGGCCTTCAACGCTATATCACCGAGGCCGTTGTGGTGTCAGGCAACTCTCCGGTGTTGATCGACTCCTATCTAAGCAACGCCATTGAAGTGGACGTGGACGCTATTTGCGATGGCAAAGATGTTTTCATTGCTGGTGTGATGGAACACATTGAAGAAGCGGGCATCCATTCGGGTGATAGCGCATGTTCCTTGCCGCCTTATTCATTGAAAGCGCCGATTATTGCAGAGCTTGAAGTGCAGGCAAAAAAACTCGCCCTGGCGCTCAACGTTGTGGGCCTGATGAATGTGCAATTTGCGGTGAAGGATGATGAGATTTACATTCTCGAAGTCAATCCACGTGCCTCACGCACTGTGCCCTTTGTGGCCAAGGTGATGGGCATTCCCGTGGCCAAAATTGCTGCCCGTGTGATGGCTGGCGAAACGCTGGAAAGCTTCAAGTTAACCCGCAAGAAACTAAGCCATGTTGCTGTTAAGGAAGCCGTTTTCCCGTTTAATCGCTTCCCCGGCGTTGATGTTCTTTTAGGCCCTGAAATGCGCTCCACTGGCGAAGTGATGGGCCTTGACCGCACCTATGATATGGCCTTTGCCAAAGCCCAGCTTGGTGCCGGCATGCGCATGCCGGTTTCAGGAACAGTGTTCATTTCGGTAAAAGAGGCAGATAAAGCCAAGGCACTTCCGTCCGTCAAAAAACTGGTTGAAATGGGCTTTGCAATTAAGGCCACAGGCGGCACACACAGCTATCTTGAAAGCAAGGGCGTGCCATCCATTAAAATCAACAAAGTGTTGGAAGGCCGCCCACATATTGTCGACGCCATCAAAAATGGCGATATTGCCTTGGTGTTGAACACCACCGAATCGCGATCATCTGAATCAGACTCAAAGTCAATTCGCCAAACGGCGGTGATGCAAAAAGTGCCATACTATACAACCCTGCCCGGCATCATCAGCGCCACCAAAGCCATTGCGGCCAACAAGGCAGGTGCCATTGAAGTTCGCCCTTTGCAGGATTATTTCAAATGAAGAAATTCTGTATTCTGGCAAGCGTGTTTGCGTGGTCGGTCGTTCCGGCCAATGCCGTTGAGGTGAACGGCATAAACTTCCTCGACACTCTGGTGGTAAAACCCAGCCAGCCCAAGCCAAACAGCCACGAAATTTTAGACAGCTTGGCCATCCACCGCAAAAATGCTGCGGGCGCCTTGCTGGGAATGGATGCGGTTCAAGCCGTCTTGAACAAGCCCATTATGTTTCACGATGGCAAGATGATGGTGACATATCGTTTTCCAGATCTGATGCACGTCGTCGTAAAAGTGGATGATAAGGTGATTAACGCCAACATCATGGAAGATGCGATAAGCCGCAAAGTGTGTTTTGATTATCGCGGCAAGGCCAAATCTTATTGTTCCGATCTTGAATATCTGCCCGGCAAATTCACCTTCCGCGAAGACCAAACCCACGCTGTTGAAGCAATCGTTCTCGAAGGCATCGGCAAATAATTCTCACACCGAAGTAAAGCCGTTATCCACCATCAACTGCGCGCCGTTTACAAAGCTGGCTTCGTCGCTTGCCAAGAATAGCGCGGCGCGGGCAACTTCTTCGGGCTCACACATGCGGCCCTGGGCCGCCATGATCGCGGCTTCTGAAACATCCACGCCCAAGGCTTGAAGTTCCTTAACTTCGCGAATGCCATGGGGCGTTTGCACAAATCCGGGGCAAACCGCGTTGCAGCGAATGCCGCGATCGCGAAACTCAACCGCAATGGCGCGGGCAAATTGATGGCAGGCGCCCTTGCTGGTGCAATACAAAACCTCCATCGGCGTTGCCGCAATGGCAGAAATAGACGATGTGCACACGATAGATCCGCCACCTGCCGCAATCATGTGTGGCAACACGGCGCGTGTCATCATAAACATGCTTTTCACGTTGATATCCATCAACCAGTGATAGTCTTCGTCAGTCGTTTCCAAAAATGGCTTAATTACAATTGTGCCCGCATGGTTGAACAACACGCGAATGGGGCCAAACGCTGCTTTCACATTATCCACCGCCGCCAAAATATCAGCAGATTTGGAAACATCCGCCTTGGCAAACACGGCTTTGCCGCCTGCCCGTGTTATTTCTTCAACCAAGGCCAAGCCAGCATCTTCATTGCGGTCCACAACGCCAACAGCCGCCCCCTCGGCTGCAAACAGCCTTGAAGCCGCCCCGCCCATGCCCGTGGCACCCCCTGAAATCAGTGCAACTTTTCCCGCTAACCTGCCCGCCATATGAAAATCCTTCGTTATTTTGTCGCTGATCTTGCAAAATCGCACGAATTAGTCCATCTTAAAGCATGCCCGGCTGGGAGTTAATCCCAAAGCCGGGTTGATTTTTGATAAGGTGGCTAAGATGGAAAAAGTTCCGATGACGATGGAAGGCTATGCTTCCATGCAGGATGAAGTGAAAACGCTGAAATCGGTTGAACGCCCGCGTATCATCCACGCCATCGAAGAAGCACGCGCCCATGGTGACTTATCTGAAAACGCCGAATATCACGCTGCCAAAGAAGCCCAAAGCTGGAATGAAACCCGCATCGGCGAGTTGGAAGACAGGCTTGGCCGCGCCGAAGTGATCGACACGGCGAAACTTTCCGGCGAAACGATTAAATTTGGCGCAAAGCTTTTGCTGATCGACGAAGACACCGAAAAGGAAATCAAATACCAGATCGTGGGCGATTTTGAGGCTGATGTTAAATTTGGCCGCATCTCAATCTCATCACCGATTGCGCGCGCCCTCATCGGCAAAAAGCAAGGCGACCGTGTGGAAGTGAACACCCCCGGCGGTGGCAAAAGCTATGAGATCAAAAAAGTCGCGTGGGACTGACGGCACGAGTTCTGCCCTCCATTCAACCGTCATTCCGTGCAAGCCGGAGCGCAGCGTAGGCGCGACACGGAACCCAGCTTTTTTCTCGGGGCATGCATCCAACCAAAGCGGGTTTCCGGGTCGCGCGCCGAATGCTGGCGCATTCAGGTCGCTTGCCCGGAATGACGATCTGTGGGATTGATAATCGCGAAAATCGGAGCCCACAATGACCGGAACTGCAATCGGCACCAAACTGATCGACAATGATCGTGTAACGGTTTGGAAATGGTATTTCCCAAAATCAGGCGACAACACCGGCTGGCATAAACATGGCACAGACTATGTGGTTGTGCCCCTGTCTGACGGCAAACTCAAAATCACAAACGCACAAGGCGAAACGATAGCAGACCTAAAAGCAGGCGCGCCCTATTTTCGCAACGCTGGTGTTGAACACGACGTCATCAACGCGAATGATGGGGAATATGCGTTCATTGAAATAGAGTTGAAGTGATGCGGATAAACCCAATGCAGCGGCACAACTATTCGTGGGACATAGACGTTTCAGAAAGCGGAACATCAAATGCAAAAAATAGCTGCGTTCTTTAGATATTTTTACTATTTAAGTGTCCCTTACCGCCTTGCTTGGTGTGGCTTTATTGCTCTTTTGTCCATGGTTGCGTTTTTGTTGCAGAGCGACATTTTGGGTTATATATTTATGGGATTTACAATGCTCATAATTGGACCACTCTATCAAGGGGCGTTATTCAGTCGAGATCGAAAGAAATAAATTAACACTGCTCTCGAAGCAGAAACGGGGAAGCTATCCTTTTCAATAGAACCACAGTGTTAGTAAATTCTATCAAACGCCTCATTCAAACACATCACCCCTCCTTATAAAACACCTCAACCTTGCCAGACAGTTTCACCATCATCGGGTTGCCGTTGCGGTCTTTGGATTTTCCGCCTGATGGCAAGCGCACCCAGCTTTCAGAAATGCAATATTCTTCAACCGTGGTTTTTTCCACGCCGTTAAAACGGATGCCGATTGGAAATTCGAGAACTGCCTTATTGAAATGCGGGCTTCTTGGATCAGTGCTCAATCTGTCAGGCAAATCAGGTTTGGTTGCGATGTTTGGTTCAGTCATATGCGGCGATCCTTTTCGAATTTCCGCTTGCGTCTAAACCAAATTGAACCGCCTGTCGCTATCCGTTACGCGGCCTCGATTACTTCTTTAAAGCCGCTTCAACAGCACTGGTAATTTTATCGCTTTCAGGCGTTGTGGCTGTGGCGAACCAATCAATGAACTTTCCGTCCTTGCCGAACAGATATTTATGGAAATTCCACTTTGGTGTTCCTAAAAATCCGGCCTGCGCGCCAGCCCATTTGTATAGGGGAATGGCATTCTCGCCCACCACGTCAGACTTATCGGCCAAAGGAAATGTAACGCCATAATTCAATTTGCAGAACGTGGCGATTTCAGAATTGTTGCCAGGCTCTTGGCCGCCAAAATCATTCGAAGGCACGCCAACAATAACCAACCCTTTGTCTTTCTTGGCATTATAAAGCGCTTCAAGCCCTTCAAATTGGGGCGTGAAACCACATTGTGATGCGGTGTTGACCAACATCACAACCTTGCCCTTAAACTGATCAAGCGCCATGGGCTTGCCGTTGTTGCCAACAAGCGTGAAATCATAAAGCGATTGTTCAGCGGCCATGGCGGAAGCTCCAAATATAAACGTGGTGATAACGGCGAAAAATGCGGTGCGTGTGTTCATAGCACTTGAACGAAACAATTTGAAGAAAAGATCACCCCTTCAATTTGCTCAAAAAACCAGCAAATTTCATCAGGCCCTCGGGCCAAGGGCCATGGCCAGATGCGGTGTTGATGTGCCCAGCCTCGCCTGCGTCCGCCCATTCTGATCCCCAATCTACTGCCAACTGTTTTGAAACAACTTGGGTGCAATAGGGATCATTGTTGCTGGAAACCAAAACGCTTGGAAACGGCAGAACGTCGCGCGGCACAGCAGAAAACGCCTGATCAATTTTCGCCAAGGTTTTTAAAATTTCAGGGTCAGGCGCTGAAACCAAAAAAGCCCCCTTTACCTTTTCAATCGTGCCAGCACTTTGCAAAGCATTCACCGCATGGGCCAACAGGCTGCAACCCGCCGAATGCGCCACAAACACCACCGGTTTTTGCGCGATGCCCACTGCGTCAACAATAGCTGCAACTGCCTTTTGCAGCGAGCCATAAAGCCAATCATCTTGTTCTACCAATTTAGCTGAAGAGAGTTT
>JAYWFC010000050.1:0-15763 GCA_043778995.1 Aestuariivirga sp. | reverse complement strand
GGCGCACACGGGCGCCAGCACTGGCAACATGGTGGGAAATCTTGGTCATTCTTTCACGCGCATAATATCAGGTGTTTGCCACACCAAATGTTGGCCGCCATCCAGCGCAATCATTTGCCCCGTTAACGCTGGCTGCGATAATATAAACTTTGCGGCTTCGGCAATTTCCGTGGGCGACGTGCCGCGGCCCAACAGCGTCAGGCTTTCCTGTTTTGCAAATTCAGCATCGTCCATCCGCGCTGAAGGAAGTGCCGGGCCGGGGCCAATGGCGTTGACACGAATGCGCGGGGCCAAGGCTTGGGCAAGCGTGCGCGTGGCCGTCCACAAGCCAGATTTTGACATCGTGTAAGAGAAAAAGCGCGGGTTTAACTTCCAAACACGTTGATCAATAATGTTGATGATGTTGCCTTTTGCGTTGGTCGGCAATTGGGCCGCAAAACGTTGCGCCAACATGATGGGTGCACGCAAGTTAATGTCTTGATGGCTTTGCCAGCTTTCAAGCGAGATGTTGCCCACCGCATCATCTTCAAAAATGGAAGCGTTGTTAATCAGCACAGAAAGCGGCCCCAAAAGCCTCATCGATTCTGAAATTAGGTGTTCAGCAATATCCGCATCCGCCAAATTGCCTTGAACAATGGCAGCGCGTCGGCCCTTGGCTTTGATCAGGTCTGCAACCTCCTCGGCCTCGCCTTGGGAATTATTGTAGTGAACCACAATGTCATAACCTGCACCTGCCAATTCCAAGGCCAAATGGCGGCCAATGCGCTTGGCAGCACCAGTGATGAGGATGGCGCCCTTGCTCATGCGTCAGCCTTCGGCATCAAGATCACGTAATGCTTTTTAACTTTGCGGATAGTTTCCCATGTGCCCTTGAATCCTGCGGGAATGATGAAGGCATCGCCTTTGCTCAATGTCCAGCTATTGCCGTTTTCGCTGGTCAAAATCGCTTCGCCTTGGATGAAATGGCAAAACTCCCATTCATCATAATGCACATTCACTTTGCCTTTGGCCGATTCCCAAATGCCACAATGAAGCCTGTCTTCTTCGCCTGTAAAATGGTTCCATGTTTGGGTGACGGCATTGCCGCTGATTAATTTTTCAGGGCTTGGTTTGGCCACAACCACCTTGGGAGCGCCCTCGCCCGTTGTGTTCATCATAATTATATCAACGCTCATTCCATCACACTTTCAATATGGGCCAATAATTCTTCGCGGCTTGGTTTAAAGTCTTGTGCCACCCAAAAATCTTGCGCCTGCTCTAACAGTTTGCCCAAGCCGGGGCCAGCAGCAATGCCTGTGGCCAAAAGGTCTTTCCCACCAATCGGCAAAACCGGAATGGGCCACGTGGCGGCTAAACGTTTCAGCGCCGCCCACCGCGCATCTTTCACTGCCGCGGTTGATTGTGCATGTGCCATGGCACAGGCATCTTGCCAAGTTTGCACGCCCAGTTTGAACAGCAGTTGGCGGCGTTCCGGGCCTGATAGTTTTGGAGAAAGTTTGGGGGCTTTCATCAAGGCATCAATGCGCGCGGCTTGCTCATTGGAAAGGCGCAAAACCTCTTTCAATTCCGCTGGCTTTTTTGCAATGCCATAGATGCGCAACACAGCATCTGGCGGCAAACGTTTGACCACGCGCCAATTTTCAACAACAGGCAAAAGCACTTTCAACACGCCGTTGGCCTGCATCACTTTCAAGGTTTCAGTGGCGCGTTTTGCAACAAGCATTTTAAAAAGTTCTTGGCGGATGCGTTCAGCCGAAATGGCTTTCAAGCCCGCCTTGTGGCGCTTGCAGGCCGCCAGACCCAGCGCATCGGGCACGCCTTTTCCATAGGCAGCATGAAACCGGAAGAACCGCAAAATGCGCAAATAGTCTTCTTGAATGCGCTCTGAGGGCTTGCCCACAAACCTCACACGCTGATTCAGAATATCAGCGTAACCGTTTGTAAAATCGAATATTTCTCCACGGCTGTTGCAATAAAGCGCGTTCATCGTAAAATCGCGGCGCGCTGCGTCCTCCGCAAAATCACGGGTGAAAGAAACCACGGCATGGCGACCATCAGTTTCAATGTCGCGGCGCAATGTTGTCACTTCAAAAGATTTACCGCGGTTCACAATTGTCACCGTGCCATGGTCAATCCCCGTGGGGTGAACAGCAAAGCCCGCCTGCTTGCAAAGCTGCATCACATCATGGGGTAAAAGTGTTGTGGCCAGATCAATATCGTTGATGTCAATTCCCATCAGTGCATTGCGCACCGCCCCACCCGCCACACGCGTTTGGCCAGCCGCGTTGAGCACTGACAACACGGCCTGAAGCTTTGGTTCATTCAACCACGCTTCGCGCGCCAGGTTGGGAAGTTTACGCATAGAGCTTATCATGCAGGTTTCTTATCATGCCTGCGGTTGCGCCCCAAATATGGTGAGGCCCAAATTGATAAACATAATATCGCCGTTCAATTCCCTTCCAATCACGAACGTGGGTTTGGCAGTTTTTCACGTCCATCAGAAATTCCAATGGAACTTCAAAAATCATTTCAACTTCGCTGGCTTGCACTTGCGTTGTAAAACCAGTTGCAACTGTGGCCACAACGGGGGTGACAAGATAATTTGTCACCGTCAGATAACAATCCAAATAACCCAGTGGATTAATGTGCGAGGCGGCAATGCCGGTCTCCTCATCTGCTTCACGCAAAGCGGCGGCCAAGGGTGTTTCATCATTGTCGATGCGACCACCCGGAAATGAAATTTGCCCTGCGTGGTTCGACAAGTCCTTATGGCGTTCTGTCAGAAGCACCGTGGGTTCGGCCCGCAAAATGATGGGCACCAAAACTGCCGCTGGCTTTGCGGGTTTTCCGTGGTCAATCATTTGTGCCTTGACGTTCATGTCGTCATCGCTGCGGTTCCATGAAAGGGCGGGAACTTTCAACAAGCGTTGTTCAGCCCGCTCAAGAAAATCATCAAACTTGAACATCTGCGGCCTTTTGCATTCTGAAAAACTGATCAGACGACCAAATACCAAACCATTCGCCTTCAACCGTGCCCAAATCCACCAGATCATAAAACAAGGCACGCGCTACCAGCGCTTCCAAATTTCGCCGAATAACCACATAGGGCTTTAACCCGCCGGTCTGGGCTTCATCGACAAAACGCAAAGGGTGATCTTTGCCCACAACCACTTCATCTTCGGCTTGCGTTTCCAGATAAACTTTTTGTGATCGACCCTTGCCCTCAACGCGCATGCGCACAGCAAGAAATGGCGCATCATCCACAATGATGCCGCATTTTTCGACTGGGGTGACAAGATAGTATTTGCCATCATCATCCAATCGCAAAATGGATGAAAACAATTTGACAAGCGGCAGACGCCCGATTGGAGAATTCATATAATACCAAAGACCATCTGCGGCGATACGCATGTTGATATCACCACAAAAAGGTGGGTTCCATAGGTGAACGGGCGCTGGCCCTTTTATCTTGGCCAGCTCCGTTAAGCCTTTTAGAGGATCGCTCGCAGAGGACATGTTTAACATCTATAAGAGTTTGAATTCGAGTCGCAGCATAGGACAATGTGAATGCAGAAGAAAATTGTGAATGATATGGATGAAACTGCGACTAAATTGCAAGCGGCAAGAAAAGTTCTAAGTGATGTAATCTTCGGCCAAGAAAGTGTTATCGAACTTGCTTTGATTGCAATTTTGGCGGGCGGCCATGGGCTTATCGTGGGGGCTCCTGGCCTTGCGAAAACCAAATTGGCGGCAACTTTGGGCACTGTGCTTGGCCTTTCAGAAAAACGCATTCAATTTACGCCAGACTTAATGCCCGCAGATATTTTGGGTTCAGAAGTGCTGGATGAAGATGCCGCACGCAAACGTTCATTTCGCTTTGTGCCGGGCCCAGTGTTTTGCCAATTGTTGATGGCCGATGAAATCAACCGCGCTTCTCCCCGCACGCAATCAGCGTTGCTGCAAGCCATGCAGGAACATCACATCACGATTGCTGGTGTACGCCATGATTTGCCCGAACCGTTTCACGTTCTGGCCACGCAAAACCCCATTGAGCAGGAAGGTACATATCCATTGCCCGAAGCACAGCTTGATCGTTTCTTGGTGCAGATCGATATTTCTTATCCGCCGCTTGAAGCTGAACGCCGCATGTTGTTTGCCACAACGGGCAATTCAGAAGCGGTGGTGAAGCCCGTGTTGGATGCTGACTCGTTGATGACAGCCCAACGCTTGGTGCGCGATGTGCCAGTTGGTGAACAGGTGACAAATGCAATTTTAAAAGTTGTTCGCGCCGCAAGGCCATCGGATGAAGCTGCCTCTTATGTGAATGATGCCGTGGCTTGGGGGCCAAGCCCGCGGGCGGCACAAAGCCTCATGTTATGTGCCAAGGCGCGCGCTTTGTTGCAGGGGCGCTTATCACCTTCGGTAGAAGATGTGATTGCGTTGTTGGAACCGGTTTTAAAACACCGCATGGCGCTGAATTTTGCGGCACGCGCCGATGGCATAACTCTGCAATCAATCATCCAAAAACTGGCGGCAATATTGGCTTAAAATGTTAGGCAGCCCCGAGCATATTGAAACCCATGCACAGAGTTTGGGCGAAAGCTTGCCGCCCTTGTTGGTGGCGGCCAATCGCATTGCCACGACGGTGATGATGGGTGTGCATGGTTTGCGACGAGCAGGCGCTGGCGATAATTTTTGGGCCTATAGGCCTTATGGGTTCGGTGATTCAACACAGCGGATTGATTGGCAGAAAAGTGCAAAATCAGATCAAGCCTTCATCCGCGAAAAGGAATGGGAGGCCGCAAACACCTTGTGGCTTTGGCTTAACCTGGGCCCGCGCATGGCGTTTCAATCTCATCTGGCACAAACACCAAAAGCCTATCACGCAAAGGTTTTAAGCTTGGCCGTGGCCCAACTGGCTTTGCGTGCGCACGAACGCGTTGGCTATCTGGATGGCATCATGCGGGCCTCCCATGGCAGACAGATGTTTGAAAAACTGGCCACAACATTTGCCAAGAATGATGATGGCAAGTTGCCACAAGGCAGCGGTCATCATCGTTATTCAACCGGGCTATTTGTTTCAGATTTCCTAGAAGATATTGTTAGCCTGCAACGCAGTTTTGCGCCTTTGGCCGAAGCTGGCATGCGCGGACATTTGGTGCAGGTGGTTGATCCGGCCGAAGAAGTTTTGCCCTATGATGGCCGCATTGAGTTTTTAAGTTTTGATGGGCCGCAAAAGTTTCATTCGCCGAAAACGCAAACGTTGCGGCAAGATTATGCAAAGGCTTTTGGTGAACAGCGTGAAGCGGTGCAAAACCTGGCCAAACGTTTGGGGTGGAGTTTCAGCATTCAACGCACCGATGAAAGCTTGGCCAATGCCGTGTTGAAGCTTTATGAAAAAATGAAACTGCGATGATGAATTTTTTCAGCCTCATCAGTTTTGAAACACCGCTGGCTTTGTTGGCGCTTTTGGCTTTGCCAGTTTTGTGGTGGTTGTTGCGTTCCATTCCGCCCAGACCAAAAACCATTTCATTTCCGCCTTTGCGCATTTTGTTGAAATTAAAACCGCGCGAAGAAACGCCTGATAAAATGCCGTGGTGGCTTTTGCTGTTGCGCCTGTGCCTGGCGGGGCTGGTTATTTTGGCTGTGGCCCACCCGTTTTTAAAAACGGCTGAGCCCATTACAAAAACCAATGGCCCATTGTTGGTGATGATGGATGATGGTTGGGCCGCAGCAAAAACCTGGCCCAAGCAATTGCAGGAGGCCCAACAGATTTTGAATGATGTGAATGATCGCGTAGTTTATGTTGTCACCACCACAGCGCCGCAAAAACCCATCGGCAAAGGTGCCGCCGAGGCTTTGAAATCAACGCTGGCTTCACAGCCACTGGCCTTGCCAACGGATCGGTTGAAAGCGCTCGATGTTGTGAAAAATTTAAGCCCAGCGCCAACTGAAGTTGTGTGGCTGAGTGATGGGCTAGATCAAGCCACGGGACAAGTTTTCCATGACCAATTGGTCAAGCAATTTGGCATGGTACAAATTTTTCAAACTGCCCCTCAGATTTCAATCACCGCGCTGAACGCGCCACAACTTGTGGGCGGAGATATTGTCGTCTCGGCTTTGCGTAAAGCCAATTCACCCGCAAAAGCCACTGTGCAAGCTTTGGGCGGCGATGGGCGCGTGTTGGTTGAAAATGCGGTCACGTTTCCCGCAAACAGCGTTGAGGCCAAAGCCACGCTCACCCTGCCCGTGGCCTTGCGCAATGATGTCCAAAGCATTGTGGTGAAAGATGAAAACCATGCGGGTGCTAAACAACTTCTTGATGATCGCTGGCGTCGCAAAACCGTGGCGATCAATGCCGGAAGTGGTGTGGCGACTGATCAACCTTTGTTGTCGTCGCTGCATTATGTAACACATGCGATTGAACCCTTTGCGGAAATTTCCATTCCGAAAGATAGCGCAGAATTAAAGTCAGCGCTTGATCAGGGCCTTTCCATGTTGGTGGTTGCTGATGTTGGCAAGCTTTCGGATGAAGACCATGATGCAGTCTCTGATTGGTTGAAAAAAGGCGGGTTGTTGCTGCGCTTTGCCGGGCCTAAAATGGCTGCCAGCGCTGATGATCTTTTGCCCATCACACTTCGCCAAGGTGAGAGAAATTTTGACAGCACGCTAAGCTGGGAAACGCCGCAACATATTTTGCCATTTCCTGAAATCAGTGTTTTTGCAGGCTTAGGCATTGATCCTGAAATCGTCATTTCGCGCCAAGTGTTGGCAGAGCCTGATGCCGAACTTTCAGCCAAAACTTGGGCCAGCATCGCGGATGGAACGCCGCTTGTCACATCGGCCCCCTATGGCAAGGGCCGCATCGTTTTGTTTCATGTCTCTGCCAACGCCGATTGGTCGAACCTGCCGCTTTCCGGCACATTTGTGAACATGTTGCAACGCATCGCCGCCTTGGCACCACCTGCGGGAAGTATCAACGCCGAAAACGCCAGCACCATTGTGGCGGGTGATTTTGTGCAACGGCTGGTGATGTTGGGCACAGGCGAGTTGGCTTCATCCACCGACACGCCAAAAACCATAACGCAAAAAGATTCTGAAACTGCGTCTGCTTCAACCGCAACACCCGCTGGTATTTATTCACGCGGTGAACAAAACCGGGCGGTTAATTTAAAGTTATCTGCAGCAGATTTAACGTCTCTTCCCGCTGGTCTCAATGCGCAAGCGTTAAAACCCGCCGCCACCATTCACTATGCCAAGCCACTGTTCATCACGGCAGCTTTGCTGTTTTTGTTGGATTGTTTGGCTGTGCTGTTTCTCAACGGCTTGCTTTCACGCCGTGCGGTTGCTGCTGGTTTTGTTGCTGTCTTGTTGGTGCAAGCCATACCGCACCAAAACGCAAGGGCCGAAACCTCGCTTGAAACGGCCATGCAGGCATCATTGCAAACGCATTTGGCCTTTGTGAAAACCGGTGATGCAGATGTTGATCAAACCAGTGAGGAAGGGCTGAAAGGCTTAGGGCTGGTGATTGCAGATCGCACGTCCGCCGTCCTTGCCGCACCCTCTGCCATTGATATTGAAAATGATGATATTGCCTTTTACCCGCTTTTATATTGGCCGGTTTTGCCCGATGCGGATGCGCCCAATGCGGCGGCGTTAGAACGCATTTCAGCCTTTACGAAAAATGGTGGCACAATCTTTTTTGATTTGCGTGATCAAACGGCCTTTGGCGGCAATGGTGCAAGCGAGGCAGCTTTACGGCGTATTCTGGCGAAAATTGATATTCCGCCACTTGAAACCGTTCCGGCAACGCATGCTTTGACCAAGAGTTTTTATCTGCTGAAAGATTTTCCCGGCCGATATGTGGGCGGGCCCTTGTGGGTTGAAGCGCAAGATGATGCGGCTACAAATGGTGCTGATAATGTTTCAGGCATTATCATCGGTTCCAATGATTATGCTGCCGCTTGGGGTTTGGATGATACCGGCCAACCCACCCATGCGCTGGTTCCGGGCACCGGACGGCAACGTGAATTTGCCTTTCGCGTGGGCGTTAATTTAGTGATGTATGCGCTCACCGGAAATTATAAATCTGATCAAGTTCACATCGGCCCCATTCTTGAAAGATTGGGCAAAAAATGAATGTGAGTTTTGAACCCCTGTTGAATATCTGGTTGATCATTGGCTTTGGTGGCCTTGTCGCAGCACTTTGCGTTTATCTTATTTTAAAGAGCATTCGCGGCGCGTTGCTGCGGGCTTTGACAGGCGCATTTTTGCTGGCCGCATTGGCCAATCCCACGTTGCACCAGAATGATTCAACCCCCATTTCAGATATTGCGCTGGCCGTGGTTGATGAAAGTGCCAGCAATAAAATTGGTTATCGCGGTGCCATTACAGCGAAGGCTTTAGACATGCTGAAAGCCAGCGTGGCGGAATTGGGCAACACTGAACTTCGCATCGCCACGGTGAATTCAAACAGCGCTGAAAATAATGGAACACAAGCTTTTGCGGCATTGAATCATGCCTTGGCTGATATTCCGCCAAGCCGCTTTGCTGGCGCATTTATGATCACCGATGGTCAGGTCCATGATGTGCCCACGGGCAAGGCGTTGCAGGCTTTGCCTTCCCCCATCCACACTTTGATCACTGGCAGCAAGCGGGAGCAAGATCGCAAAATTGTGGTTGATCATGCGCCGCGTTTTGCGCTGGTGGGCCAAGAACCCATGTTGCAATTTCATGTGGAAGAACAAGGCGAAGGGGAAGCTGATATTCCCGTTGTTGTCACCATTCCGGGCCAAGAACCGAAAACAATTATCGTAAAGCCCGGCGCTTCAGCTGAGGTTGCGGTGAAGATTGATCACGCGGGCGAAAATCTCGTGGGGCTTTCTGCTGCTGTTAAGCCCGGAGAGCTTTCGGCACAAAATAATCATCTGCTCACGCGCATCGATGGCATTCGTGATCGTCTGCGTGTGTTGCTCATTTCGGGTCAGCCCAATGCGGGCGAGAGATCATGGCGCAATTTGTTGAAAGCAGATTCAGCGGTTGATCTTATTCACTTCACCATTTTGCGCCCGCCTGAAAAGCAAGATGGAACGCCGAATGTTGAATTGTCTTTGATTGCATTTCCCACCACAGAATTGTTTGTGGATAAGCTTGATAAATTTGATCTGGTCATTTTTGATCGGTATCGCCATCAGTCCATTTTGCCCGATGCTTATCTGGGCAACATCGCAACTTATGTGCGCAATGGTGGGGCACTTCTGGTTTCGTCGGGTGAAGATTATGCAAAGCCTGATGGGCTTTATTCTTCTCCCTTGGCGGATGTATTAGGCGCTGTACCCACAGGTGCCATAACCGAACAACCCTTCAAGCCACTGCTGAGCAAGCAAGGTGAACGCCATCCCGTTACGCGGGATTTGGTGGGGGCCAGTGCAACTGAGCCACGCTGGGGAAAATGGTTTCGGTTGATTGATACAACCTTGGTGAATGATGATGGCAAAACCGAACAGTTGATGAGTGGCCCAGATGAAAAGCCGTTGTTGGTTTTGCGCCGTGTGGGACAAGGCCGTGTGGGGCAGATTTTGTCTGATCAATCTTGGCTGTGGGCGCGCGGCTATGATGGCGGCGGCCCGCAAACAGAATTGCTCAAACGCATTGCCCATTGGGCCATGAAAGAACCTGAACTTGAAGAAGAACAGCTTCATGCCAGACAGGTGGGTGCTGACATTGTGATTGAGCGGCGGGGCTTAAAAGATTCATACGCATCGGTGAACGCAACAGCACCGGATGGAAAAACCACCAGCGTGCCTTTGGTGCAAGAAAAGCCGGGGCTTTTCACAGGGCGTATTTTAAAACCGCAACAAGGGCTTTATGAAATTAAAGATGGTGATTTGCAAACCGCCGTTGATGTTGGAATTCAAGATGCAAAAGAGGCTGCTGATTTATTGGCCACAGAGGAAAAACTAAAGCCCGCTGCGGCGGCCACAGGTGGCGGCATTGCGTGGCTGGAAGATGGAACCATACGCATTTCAAAACAAAGCAGCGCAGGCCCTTATGCGGGTTCTGGTTGGATGAATTTAAAAGCCAATGGCTTGGTGCAGGTAACAGCAGTGCGCGAAGTTTCACTGTTTTCAACGTTGATCAGCTTGGCCGCGCTGTTGTTTGCAGCAAGCCTTATGTGGTGGCGCGAAGGTCGATAATCTGCCGCCAACGCCACGGTGCCAAAGCCAAGCCTTTGGCTTTTTTCAAAGCACCAGGTTGCATTTCCAAATATAAAAGCCGCTTCAAATCAACAGGCCCCGGCACTTGAATTTGCCCCTCTGGCACGCGGGCAAAACCCACACGGGCATAATAGGGCTCATCGCCAATCAAGATCATCAAGGCATGGCCACGGGCCTTTGCCTTGGCAATGCCTTCGTTCATCAACAGCCTGCCGATGCCTAGATTTTGCCGTTCGGGGTGGACAGCAAGCGGCCCCAAGAGAAGGGCTGGAACATCAGCGCGGCCAATAATCAATGGCCAAAAGCTTATCGCTCCCACAAGGCCAAAACCCGGTTCACGCACCACAAGCGACATGCCTTGGGCCGCCGTATTGCCCTCACGCAGGCGATAAGATGTTTTGGTGGAACGCGAAAGGCCGAAAGTTAAATCCAGCAAATGTTCAATTGCTGAAGTGTCATCAGCGGTTTTATGTTCGGGAAAATATGAATGCATGATCGGGCCACCACAAGTTGTCTGCCCGTTTCACCGGGCGGTTAAACGAAAAAACAAACTCGTCGCAAACCTGTGTGGAGATCGATGTTCATAAATTGCGCGTTAGACCTTAGGCTGTCGTTCGTCAAGCATTACCAATGATCTGATATTTCGGCGTGGTCCAAAATCTCGGCAAGCCTCGCGCGGGTGGCAAGAGTTGTGTCTTGCGGCAATTGATCGGGCGCAAAAAACGTTGCTTCCAAAATTTCCATATTGGGCTTGAATGTGGCCACTTTAAATTCACGCGCAATGAACAGCGCCACATGGTCACCCGGAAAGCTTTCCTCGTTGCTGAACATGCCGTGAAACTTCATCGGGCCAGTTGTTTCAACGGCGGCCTCTTCGCGCAATTCACGGATGGCAGCCTGCTTCAGCGTTTCGCCCTTATCAACGCCGCCGCCAGGAAATTTCCAGCCTTTCACATAGCTGTGTCGCACCAGCAAAATGCGGCCCTGTTCGTCGATTGCGCAGACGCGCGCGCCTAAGGTTTTGCCACGCCGCAACCGCGAAAACAGATGAAAGAATTTTAATGGAATACGTTTCAATAAGAGCCCCCGCTCTAAAAAATCTTGCCAACTTACGCTGGCTCATCCATCTATGGCACATCGCTCAGCAAAAAGAAAAGCATCATGTCCGCCATCACCATCCGCCTCGTTGAAACCAAGAAAGATAAAATGGATTTTTTGAAAGTTGCTTTCAAAGTTTATGAGCATGATAAAAATTGGATAGCGCCATTGTATTTGGAAAGGTTGGACCATCTCAACCAAAAGAGTAACCCTTATTTTCAACATGCCAAGGCGCAATTGTTTATCGCTGAAAAAGATGGCGTGGCCGTGGGCCGCATTTCCGCACAAATTGATGATTTGCATTTGGAACGCTATAAAGATGCGGCGGGCCAATTTGGCTTTCTGGAAGCGGTGGATGATCCAGCAGTGTTTGCCGCCTTGTTCAAAGCGGGCAGCGATTGGCTGCGTGAACGCGGTATGAAAACTGTGCGCGGGCCTTTCAGCTTTTCGATCAATGATGAATCCGGAACTTTGGTGGATGGCTTTAACACGCCACCCATGTTGTTCATGGGCCACGGCCTGCCTTATTATGATGCCCGCATCAAAGAACAGGATTTTGCCAAAGCCAAAGATATGCTGGCTTATTATCTGCCCCGCGCCAGTGGCTTTGCGCCAACGCTGAAGAAAATTTATGATCGCAGCATGGCCTCTGGCGATATTACAATCCGCGCGGTGAACAAGAGCAAGATCAAAGACGATATTGATATCGTGATGTCGATCTTCAATGACGCTTGGGCCGACAATTGGGGCTTCATCCCCTTCACGCAGGCTGAGCTTGCCATGCTGGCCACAAATTTTAAAATGCTTCTTCATAAGGATATGACCAGCATTGCTTTTTATAAGGGAGAGCCTGCAGCATTTTGCATTTCGCTACCCAATTTGAATGAATGGATTGCGGGCATGCAGGGTTCGATTCTGCCTTTTGGCTGGGCCAAGCTGGTGGGCAAATTGATCACGAAAAAATCGCTCACATGTCGTGTGCCGTTGATGGGTGTGCGCAAAAAATATCAAGACAGTGCCTTGGGTGCGGCCTTGGCCATTTGCTCCATTCGCGGGCCATTTGAATTCCATTTCAGCCGTGGCGGAAATTTTGGTGAATTGTCGTGGGTGTTGGAAAACAACACGGCCATGCGCAAATTGGCCGAGGCCCATGGGGCATCGGTTTATAAAACCTATCGCGTGTATGAAAAGCCATTGTGACATTTAAGCTCGCTCATTTTTCAGATTTGCATTTGGGGCCCCTGCCCCGCGGTGCCGTGTTGCGCGATTTTAAGTTCAAACGCGTGATTGGTGCTGCGTCTTGGGCTTTCAATCGGCGGCAAAAACATTTGGTCGGCGTTGTTGAAGCGCTGAAAAAAGATATCATAGCCGCCAATCAAGATCATGTGGCCTTCACGGGTGATGGCACCAACATTGCCAGCGCTGTTGAATTTCAACAGCTGCGGAAATGGATGGATGGATTTGGCAAGCCCGATTGGATGTCTTTCACACCGGGCAACCACGATGCTTATGTACATATCGATTGGAAAAAAGGTCTGGGGCTGCTTGACGCCTATATGTCCAGCGACATGAAGCAAGACCAGCCCTTTCCTTTTGTGCGTTTGCGCCGCAATATTGCCCTTATCGGCCTTAACAGTGCGGCTCCGCAACGGTTGCACAGCGCTGAGGGCACATTGGGCGAAACACAGTTGAAACAATTGGCGGCGCGGTTGGAAGAATTAAGGCTGAAAGGGTTTTATAGGCTGGTGATGATCCATCATCCGCCAGCGCCGGGGCTTGCTGCCAAGTTTCGCAGTTTGACGGATGCACCAGAGCTTAAAACCCTGCTGTGCCGCGAGAAAGTTGAACTTGTTATTCATGGCCATAATCATGTGCGCAGCTTTCATTGGGTTGAAGAAGGCGGTAACCGCGTGCCTGTGGTTGGCGTGGCGTCAGCCAGCATAACAGATAAACACCCTCATCCGGCGGAATGGAACACTTATGAAATTTCGCGTAACAAAGGCCAATGGCAAACCGTGGTAAAAATCAGGCAGTGGCGCGGTGTTACCAAGGGCTTTGAACCTGCCCACAGTTTTGAAATTGAAGCCGCATGAAACTGATCGCAACGTTTCTCACCAAAATGATTTTGATCCGCTTTGGCGCAATTCTGTTTGGGCTTTCGGCATTTGTTTTAACCTTGGAAGTGGTGAGCTTTCTCACTGAGATTGCCAAGATTGAAGACAACACTTTATATGCCGTGGGCTATTATTGTTTGATGCGCCTGCCTGCCATCGTGTCATTGTTTTTGCCCACAAGCTTGCTGCTGGCGCTTTTGTTGACGATCACCGAACTGAGTTATCGCAATGAGCTTACTGCAATTTGGGCCACCGGCATTTCGCCTGCAGGCGTTATCGGCATGCTGTTGCCCATGGCGCTGGTGATTGGTGGCTTTCATTATTTAATCAACGATCAAGTGATCCCCTCAACAGCACCGGTTTTGCGCAAATGGGGCATTGGAGATTATGCCACACGCAAACTGAGCAGCGATGTTAATCAACCCATCTGGATCAGATCTGGCAATGATTTGATGCGCGCCGATCATGTGACAGCCGATGGTGAAACATTGGAAGGGCTGATTTTATTTCGGCGAGAACCTTCGGGCCAGTTGAAAGAACAACTGTTTGTAAAAAATGCCTATCAAAATTCAGGCCGTTGGCTTTTGAATGATGTGACCATTTATTACAGCACGGGCGAACAACCAACTCACCTTGCCAACATGGTCTATGATGGCGAAATGCGGCTTGCCTCAAACAAAATTGCCAGCCCCGAAGAAATGACGCTGCAAGAGCTTGGCACCTTTGTAGCCAATGATGGTTTTGGCGTCAGGCCCGCTTATGTTTATGATACGTGGTGGCAGAAACGTTTAACGCCAGTGTTCACAGCCATTGTGATGATTGCTTTGGTTGTTCCACTTGGCACACGGTTTCGGCGTGGCGGCGGCTTGGGACTTATCTTTGCCGCGGGTGTTGGCTTGGGCTTTGTTTATTTTGTGGGCGAAGGCATTGCCATGACGATGGGTGAAGCCGGATCAGTCAGGCCTTGGCTTGCCGCATGGGGGCCAATTTTGTTGTTTGCGGCCCTTGCCGTTGTGTTGTTGGCGCGGACTGATCAGGCCTGATGCGGCGCGCAGGTGTTCTAATCAATCCAGCGTCTGGCCGTGGCAATGGCAAAGGCCGCGCTTTGGCCGAACATGTGAAAACCCATGATGGCATCAGCTTTCGCATGTTGGAAGATTTCAGCAGACTCACCCCCTATCTGTTTGAAATGGCCCAGGATGGTGTGACTGAAATTTTCATCAGCTCAGGCGATGGCACCGTACAGGCCATTCAAACGATTTTGGCCGAGCGTAAGATGTTCGCCACCATGCCGCGCCTGTGCATCTTGCCCCATGGCACCACTAATTTAACCGCAACCGATATTGGTTTTAAAACCCGCGCAATTTCGGCGCAGGCCGCTTTCATCAAAAATCTGCAACAGGCCAAAACTGTTTTGCGCCCCTCGCTTCGCGTTCTGAATGCGCGTGAAGGCGGCATTCGCCACGGCATGACTTTGGGTGCAGGTGCAGGCGCCACCGCCACACGTTATGCCCAAACCGCGTTTAATGACAAAGGCGTAAAAGGCAATTTCGCCAGCTTCGCCACCATGGCATCGGCCTTGGCCAAAGCAGCTTTTCTGAAAGCCAACCCCGCTGATCTCGCGCGCTTGGATAGGCCCTACCCCATGCGCATTGCGGTTGATGGTGTGGTGAAAGTTGATGCGCCACAGGTGATGTTTTTGGCGACGACTTTGGAAAAACTTTTCTTCCACACCAAGCCATTTTGGGGCGGCAAGGCTGGCGCCATTCGCGCCACGGCTTTTCCCTATCCGGTGCCGAATGTGTTTCGCTGGTTGTTGCCCATCATGTATGGCAGCGAGAACCGCAAAGTGCCCAAAAATGCCGTCAGCTTTTCGAGTAATAGTTTTGAGATCACCTGCCCCGAAACCTATGTGATGGACGGCGAATTTTTCGAAGGGCCCACCAGCGGCCCCTTGAAAGTGGAAGCTGGCCCAAGTTTTGCATTTATTGTTGGGTGAATGTTTCTTTCTCTACTTCCGTGAAGAATAACCATTCTCCCCAACCCCAACACCGTCATCCCGGCGAAGGCCGGGATCCCGCTAGGTACGATCGTGAGTTTGAGAAGCGGGGCCCCGGCCTTCGCCGGGATGACGGATTGAGGGGAGGGGCAGACGGGAAAAAGGAATAAACGTATTTAGCCCTTGACAATGTTCCTAATATGTTCTAGGTGCGATCTGTCCTCTTCCGCTGGGAGTCCCGCTCATGACGGTGATCTGGATGGAAGAGGATGGCAGGCCTGCTGGTAGGTGTATCGTGCACCATCGCCACCGGGAGCCAGGGCGAGCTTCCTCGG
>JAYWFC010000049.1:0-15843 GCA_043778995.1 Aestuariivirga sp. | reverse complement strand
CGATATCAACTGAAGTGCCATCTTTGCGCATTTTCACGCAAGCTTTAGCAGCGTCTTCTTTGCTCATGCCGCCGGCCATAAATGCAGCGTCACCCTTGTTGGCCACGCAACCAGCCATCAGAACTTTTTGTTCAAACACTTCGCGTGTGCCATGCTTTTCGCCGGGAACAAAAGCCATGATTGGCATGTCTGGCAAATCTTTGTTCACTTGCTTCCAGGTTTTGTTGGTGTTGGCAACCATTTTGCCATCAACAGGAACCATGGCAGCCAAGGCTAAATAAATATCAGATTGTGTAAGCTTCACATCGCCTACAGACTTATCGAAGGCAAATACGATGCCGTCATAGCCAAACTTGGCTTCAACGATATCTTTCACGCCATTGGCGGCACAGGTTGCAATTTCTTCTGGCTTGATGGGGCGTGAAGAATTCGCGATATCAATAAAGGCTTCGCCTACACCGGCGCAGAATTGCTTAATGCCAGCGCCTGAACCACCTGATTCAACCACAGGGGCTTTGAACTTGCTGTTGGCTTTGGCAAAGCCTTCAGCCACGATTTGCGCATAAGGCAAAACTGTAGATGAGCCTGCTACGTGGATTTGGTCGCGTCCGGCAAAAGCTGGGGTTGCGATAAGGGCCAGCAGACTTGCTGCGGCTAAAAGGTTTTTCATGATGTCGTCTCTCCTGTTGTCGGTCACGAGGGATCGTCTAGGGGTGCTAGGTGACGACTTTGCGACGATTTTACAACAGAAATATGACGATTTAAATATCTGATATATCTAACTTAAAGCTGATGGAAGGTGAATTGAAAAGCTCGAACCTTCACCCAGTTTTGACTCGATCTGAATTTTGCCGCGGTGGCGTTTTAAAATGTGCTTGGCAATGGCCAAACCAAGGCCAGTGCCCCCGCGCATGCGGCTATCTTGGGCGCTGACACGGTAAAACCGTTCTGTCAGTCGCGGAATGTGATGTTCCTCTATGCCTTGGCCAAAATCGCGGACCGTGAAAATTGCGGTGTTGCCTTGGGCAGTGCCGGTCATCACCACAGATTTGTTGGCGCCTGCATATTTGATGGCATTTTCAACCAGATTATAGATCACCTGCGAAAGTTGGTTTGCATCCCCGATCACCAGAAGTGATTGTGGCAGATCAAGCTTCATCTCGCATTTTGCTTCTTGGGCCAAGCCTTGCAAAAGATCGCGCGTTTGTTTGGCCATTGCTGTCAGATCTACCACGCCGGAAGGGGCCAAGTGTTCTGTGGTTTCAATGCGGCTTAATGATAAAAGATCTTCAATCAAGCGGGCCATGCGGTCTGCTTGGGCTTTCATCAGTTTTAAAAATTCATCCTTGGCTTTCGGGTCATTCTTTGCCGCACCTTGCAGGGTTTCAATAAAACCAGCCAGTGAGGCCAGCGGCGTTCGTAATTCATGGCTGGCATTGGCCACAAAATCTGTTCTCATACGTTCAATCTGTTCTTCGTAGGTTAAATCTTTGAACGTGAGCAACGCCAAGGGAGAGGCTTGCTCCATCATATTCAAAGGCGTGATGAACACATCAAAGCTGCGCGAAATGGGGGCATGAAGTTGGTGTTGCACAACGGAAGATTTTGTCTGCGAGAAGGCTTCGGCAACCGCGCTGTTAAGGGCGGGGGTTCGCACAGCAAGGGAAATATTATGGTTTAAAAGATGTTGTTCAAACAATGCATTGGCATTTTGATTGACGGCAATAATCAAACCATCGGCCTTCACCACCAAAGCCGGATCAGCAATGGCTTCGATGAAACGCGCAACCTGTTCGCGCGTGATATCTATTTTTGAATTCAAACAAGGCCGCCATTCTTTTCAATATAGGATATAATCGCATCTAGACCCTTCAATCGCAACAAATCTGTGAACACATAAGGTCTTGAGCCCCGAGCAATTTTTGTGTCACTTTCCATCACGCTTAAATCTGCCATCACATGGGGGGCCAGATCGGCTTTGTTAATGACCAGCAAATCTGATCGCGTGATGGCGGGACCGCCTTTTCGTGGAATTTTTTCACCTTGGCACACTGAAATTACATAGATCGACATATCTGCCAGATCTGGCGAGAAGGTTGCGGCCAAGTTATCGCCGCCAGACTCGATAAAAATCACGTCGAGATCAGGGTGGCGCTTGGACATATCAGCCACTGCTGCCAAATTGATTGACGCATCTTCACGAATAGCAGTGTGGGGGCAGCCGCCAGTTTCAACACCCAAGATGCGATCTTCCGGCAAGGCTTGCAGGCGGTTTAAAATCAATGCGTCTTCTTTGGTGTAAATATCATTTGTGATCGCGGCCACAGAATATTTTTCACGCATGGCTTTGCACAGTTTTTCAACCAATGTGGTTTTGCCAGATCCAACAGGCCCGCCGATGCCGATGCGCAAAGGGCCATTTTTTTTCATGTGCGAAAAATCCTTGAATGCTGCGTTTCATGTTTCATGGCGGCAATGTCTGATAATAGCGTGCATGAGCCAAGATCATCAAGCGTGGCGGTTTGGGCGCGTGCTGCTGTTTGGGCAACAACCGCCATAAGGTTGCGCATAATTTCCAAACCCGCTGTCTGGCCAATGGGCACAAGGCGCACCGCCACTGAAATGAGTGAATTGGAAAATCCTTGCAAGAAGGCCAACAGCGCATCCTGCAGACTTAAATTCATCGCAAGGCAGGCCTGCGCTGCTGCAACTGGATAAGCGATTTCGCCTTCATATTTTTTCACATCGACAAAAATAGCCGCAGCAATTTGGAATGCAGCACCAAGTTGCGTTGTCTCCAAATGACGTTCACGCGATGAACATAAAGCTAGCGCCAAATCATTGACGTTTTGATTTTGAAATTCTTGCACAAACAACACCGCATCGTTCCAGCCAGAGCCATGGGTGATCACATCGCTGATCCAGCGTTCCACATCGGCAGCGGTTTTTACTTGTTCATCATCAATGGCCCATTCCAAACCATGGCTATAGGCATAAGCACCAATGGGAAAGGCGGGTGACATCCAATTCAACAAAAGCAAAAGCTGTTGGGGGTTTCGTGGAGCACTATCCATGAGAATGATAGGCACCATGTTCTGGTGAGAATTGCTCATGCACCAGCTTTAATGTGGCGCCGCGCTGTTCTAACATTTGTGCGATAATACGATCGGGCAGAATTAAAATACGGTCCCATTCCAGTTGCGCTGCCAAATGGCGGTTGCCGATATGCCACGCCAATTGCACCACGTGGGCGGGGCTGACACCCCTGATTTCAAGCAATTCTTCTTCAGCAGCGCGCACTTCAAGGAAGGTTCCATCTTCCAGTTCCAGATGATCACCATCTTCGATAAAAACTGAAAGGGGCAAATCGACCAGAACTTCTTTGCCATTTTCGGTGACAATGAGTTTTCGCCTTAGGTGACGGTCTTCGGCTTTCAGTTCAATGCCATCTGTTGCTGTGCCAGGTGTTTCGCTCAAACGGATGTGTTTTGTGGCACGCATCAAAACAGAAAATATCGTTGTGCCATGGGCAGGCTTGTTGCGGGTTCACACACCAGCAATTCACCATCAGCGCGCACTTCATAGGTTTCAGGATTGACGGTGATGTTGGGCATGGCGTTGTTGTGGATCATAGAAGATTTTGACAAGCCCCCGCGGGTGTTTTTAACGGCGATCATATTCTTGGCGGTTCCCAGTTTTTTGGCAAGGCCCGCATCTTTTGCGGCTTGCGATACAAACACCACCGAGGAATTTGTCAGCAACTTGCCAAAGCTTGCAAACATTGGCCGATAATGCACAGGTTGGGGCGTGGGAATCGAGGCATTCGGATCACCCATGGGTGCTGCTGCAATGGAGCCGCCCAGCAAAACCATTTCGGGCTTTACTCCAAAGAAGGCAGGGTTCCACAATACTAAGTCTGCGCGTTTGCCAATTTCAATTGAGCCCACTTCATGGGCAAGGCCGTGGGCTATGGCAGGGTTGATTGTATATTTTGCGATATAGCGTTTCACACGATTATTATCATTGCCCTTGTCGCCCGCAAGCTCGCCACGCTGCACTTTCATTTTATGCGCTGTTTGCCAGCAACGGATGATCACTTCACCCACGCGGCCCATGGCTTGGCTGTCAGATGAGATCATCGAGAAGGCGCCCAAATCATGCAGAATATCTTCAGCCGCAATGGTTTCTTTGCGGATGCGACTTTCGGCAAAAGCAATATCTTCTGGAATTTGGGGCGACAAGTGATGGCAGACCATCAACATATCCAAATGTTCAGCCACCGTGTTGATTGTATAGGGACGTGTGGGGTTGGTGGATGAGGGCAACACATTGGGCAAGCTTGCCACTTTGATAATATCTGGCGCATGGCCGCCGCCTGCACCTTCAGTGTGGAAGGTGTGGATGGTGCGGCCTTTGAAGGCGGCGATGGTGGCTTCCACAAAACCAGACTCATTCAACGTGTCTGTATGAATGGCCACCTGCACATCAAAGGCATCTGCCACGCTTAAACAATTGTCGATGGCGGCAGGGGTTGTGCCCCAATCTTCATGCAGTTTTAAACCGCACGCACCGGCCAAAATCATTTCTTCCAAGGGGGCTGCAAGCGAGGCATTGCCTTTGCCCATAAAACCTAGGTTCATGGGGAAAGCATCGGCCGCTTCAATCATGCGTTCTAAATGCCAGGCACCTGTGCAGGTTGTGGCCAGCGTGCCATGGGCCGGGCCAGAGCCTCCGCCCAACATGGTGGTGATGCCCGAATATAGCGCTTCTTCAAGTTGCTGGGGAGCAATGAAATGGATGTGGCTATCAACGCCGCCTGCTGTGAGAATTTTTCCTTCGCCTGCAATAATTTCGGTTGAAGGGCCAATGATGATGGTGACGGCGTTTTGCGTATCGGGATTACCCGCTTTGCCGATGGCGGCAATGCGGCCTTCCTTCAGGCCAACATCGGCTTTGTAAATTCCTGAGTGATCGACGATCAACGCATTGGTGATAACAGTGTCCATTGCGCCTTGGGCGCGTGTGGCTTGAGATTGGCCCATGCCATCACGAATAACTTTGCCGCCGCCGAATTTTACTTCTTCGCCGTAGAGAGTGAAATCTTTTTCCACCTCAATCATCAGTTCCGTGTCAGCTAGGCGAACCTTGTCGCCTACTGTGGGGCCATACATTTGTGCATAGGTTTGACGTGAAATTTTTGCCATCAGAGTGCGCCCATCACTTTGCCTTGGAAGCCATAAATTTTTCGCGATCCGCCAATAGGCACTAAGGTCACGTCACGGCGCTGGCCCGGTTCAAAGCGCACGGCGGTTCCTGCGGCAATGTCCAAGCGCATGCCGCGCGCGGCGGCGCGATCAAATTCCAAACTGTCGTTGGTTTCAAAGAAGTGATAATGGCTTCCCACTTGAATGGGCCTGTCGCCTGTGTTGGCCACATGCAATGTGATCTGCTTTGCACCGACATTAAGCTCAATATCGCCAGATTTTGTGATGACTTGACCGGGGATCATGTTGGCCTCTCAACGAATGGGATGGTGGACGGTGACAAGCTTTGTGCCGTCGGGGAATGTTGCTTCAACTTGCACATCGTGAATCATATCAGCAATGCCTTCCATCACTTGGGCTTTTGAAACCACATGGGCTGCGGCTTCCATCAATTCTGCAACGCTTCTTCCATCACGGGCACCTTCCACCACAAATTCAGTGATCAGCGCAATGGCTTCTGGGTGGTTGAGTTTAACACCGCGTTCCAAACGCTTGCGTGCCACGATTGCCGCCATGGCAATGATCAATTTATCTTTTTCACGCGGCGTGAGTTGCATATTATTTCCTCATGCAGTCCAAATTTTAGGCAAGGCTTCTGCCCCAGCCAATGCTTTGATTGCGGGAATCAAAGCCTTTCGCAAGGCGTAACCGTCTTTGGCTGCGAACCTTGCAATCAGCTTGCCATTCCACGCAGAAGCCACACAAAATTTTCGAATGGCATCCAGTTTGGTTTCAACATCGTCTGCCACATAAATCATTGTGGCCATGGCTTGCGCGCCATCAAGCGTTGCTTTCGATGAAGGCAGATCTGGCCCTATTTTTAATTCTTCGGCGTGAAGCAATTTATCATCGCGCCAAATGCGCCAACTGTCTTGCAGGTGAATGCTGTTGATAATCTCGCGCATGGCGGTTCTGCCAAAGACCACGGATTCAATGCTGAGGAATTTTGCTGTAGCGGCGAGTGTGATTGTGTAGGTGCGGGCCAGAGATGCGCCGTTATACAAAATGGTTTCTTGTGGGAGCCAAAACAATTGGGCATTTTTTTCAACATTTATATGCGTTGAAATTTCTGCAGGCGGGCCCAGTGTTTGGTAGACGCGCTCTGCTGCCTGAGACGTTAGGCAAAGACTGGCACCTGCTTCACACCCAAAACTCAAATCAAATTTATCGCCACCCGCCAGGCCGCCGCCTGTGTTGATGGTAATGGCTTGGGTTGAGCCATAAGGAATGCGGATTTTTGATGCGCCACTTTCACGCACGATCTTTGGGCCCGAAACACCCATGGTGAAAGCCAGTTCACCCACGCTGCGTTGGCGCAGCAAATGCGCCACAGCTGTCACGCCAAGGCTTTCGCGATTGTGCGTATTGCTTTGAGGCTTTGCGTCATCATCTTGGGATTTACAAAATCAGGCTGGCTGGCAAGCTTCACCACCACCATATGGTTGACAAAATCAACATAGATCAATTGGCCAAACACGCCTCGGCACATAATGTTGCGCGATATGCTATCTTCAATCCAGAATTGATTGTGATATGCACCGCCGGGAAGTGTTACCGAATAAGGCTCTCCAAACAATGAATGATTGCCTTTGCGGGTTTCATCAATCCACGTTTGCGGAACAATGCCTTGGCCGCCCTCTAAAACCATTTGGCCAAAGCGGGCATAATCACGAAGTGTTGCGTTAAAACCACCATCAGCGATGGAATAGCCTGCACGATCAACAGTAAAATAAGCTGATTCTTCAGTGCCCAATTTCTGCCAGATATTTTCTGAGACAATTTCGTGCAAACGTTTGCCCGTCACGCGCTCCATGGCAAAGGCCAAAACATCTGTTTCAATGGACCGATATTCAAAAGCTGTGCCATGGGGCCGCGTTGTTTGTTTGAGGCCCAAGATCTGTTGCCACACATCAGTGGGCCATTGAAGGCTTGGATCTGCATCGGCGGGAATGGGCTTCCAGCCACTGGCCACATCCAATTGGCCAATATCTGAATGAGGATCCGTGTAGGTTTCATCAAACCTGACACCGGTTGTCATATCCAACACCTGTTGCAGGGTTGCACCCTTCCAGCCCGTGTGGTCCAGTTCAGGCAAATAGTGGGTGATGAGTTGCTTAGGATCAAGCAAGCCTCGGTCTATCAGGATGCCAGCCGTCATTCCAACCACAGATTTTGCAACGGATTGAGAAAGATGCGCATGGCGCGGGCTCATGCCATTGAAATAACGCTCATACACAAGGCTGCCTTGATGCAGAACAATAAATCCATCCGTGTACAGATCATTTAACAAGGGCAAGAGCGGCACATTGTGGCCGTCGAGCTTTGGCACTTGCAGCGCATCTAAATTATTCTCATGCGTGTTGAAATTGCGCACGAGGCCTGTGCCGCGCCACACTTCAGCGGTGGGCAAAACTTCGCGGATGTGTTGAAACGTCCAGCGGTTAAAGGGCGCTCTGTCCCATTCCATTTTCGGGATTGCAATTCTTCCCCCGTCTTTTGAACGGGGGAAGCTATTATCAATCAACGTCATCCCTTCAGCTTTGTCCAAATCTTGTTATAGATTTCGATGACGGCTGGATCGCACGGGGGCACAAATTCGGGCTCAGGCGATCCGGCGGGTGGATTAATTTCAGGGGCTTCCGCAAAGTCTTTGTCCATGAAAGGCTTAGAGCCAACGATGCCATTTTGATAGCGGGCGAAATCTGAAATCAGGGCTGCATTTTCAGGGTCCATCACAAAATTCTGGAAGGCTTTGGCGTTCTCGAGATTTTTGGCGCCCTTCAACACAGCCACATTATCCATGAAACCTTCAATGCCTTCTTTGGGGAAAGCAAATTGCACAGTGGCCACCTGTTGGCGTGCGCGCCAAGAATAGCCATTCCAGTTTTGGGAAACGGCAACATCATGCGATGAAAGCTTGGTTAGAGTGTCATAGCTGAAGGTTTTCCACGTGGGTTTGGCGGCTTCAAGAAGATCGCTTACTTTTTTCAGATTTTCTTTATCAGCCGAACACCGGGGTTGGCCCAAATAACGTTCAGCTGCATGCATGATGGATGTCATGTCATCCAACATATTGATTTGGCCTTTCAGTTCGTCAGGTGTTTTGAACAAAATGGCATAGGTGTTGATGTCGCCTTTGTATTTGGCAGTATCAACGGAAAACGCTGTCAAACCAATTTGCCATGGAACAGAATAATGCCTGCCATCATCCCAATACGAGTGAATATATTTAGGCTCGATGTTTTTAAAGTTTGCCATGGCATTTGGCTCGGTTTGCTCAAGCAAACCATCTTTGATCATAATGGCAACAGTATAATCTGTGGGCACAACAATATCATAACCTGAATTGCCGGCACGCACTTTTGAAAGCATGGTTTCGTTTGAATCATAGCTATCCAAGGTGACTTTCACATTGAATTGCTTTTCAAATTTTTCGATCAGTTTGGGGTTCGTATAATCACCCCAATTATAAATGTGCAATTCGCCATCAGCCATGGCTGGTGCGCTGGCCAATGCCAGTGTTGCCAGAGACGCTGCAGCAAGTAATAACTTCTTCATCGACTTCTCTCTCCTGTTTCAAGTTTTTTTGGTGCGGGCTATCAGAAATGATATTGATATAAAGGCTACCGACACAAGCAATAAAATTGTCGATATGGCATTGATTTCTGGTGTAATGGGCCTTCTGATCTGGTTCCAGATAAACAGGGGCAAGGTGGTTTGGCCGGGGCCTGCCACAAGTTGCGTGATGGTGAAATCATCAAAGGAAACAATAAAGGCTAGGGCAGCACCCGATGCAACGCCCGGCAGCAACAACGGCAGCGTGACACGCTTAAAGGCTTGCCAAGGTGTTGCATAAAGATCAGCTGCGGCATTTTCCAAGGTTAAATCCATATCTTCAAGCCTTGCCTTGATGGGCATGAAGGCAAAGGGAATGCAAAACACAATATGGGCCAGCATGATATTGCCAATGCCGAAGTTTAAACCAAAGGCACCCGCAATCATGGCGAAAAACGAAAGTGTGGCCACGGCGGTGATAATTTCAGGCACCATAAGCGGCAGGTTGACAACCATCAAAGCAGCAGAAAGGCCGGGCCAAGCTTTCACCCGCGTCATGCCGATGGCGGCCATTGTTGCAAAACTTGTTGAAACAAGCGTTGCAACGGCAGATATGGCCAAGGTGTTTTTAGCAGCACTATGAAATTCAGGGTTGAGCAAAGCCACGCCAAACCATTTGACACTGAAGCCACCCCACGTGGCGGCCAAATCTCCGGCATTGAATGCGAAAAGAACGAGAATTAAAATTGGTGTGTAAAGCAGCGCCAAGCACAGCATGGTGATAGTTTTAAATCCGGGTTGAGATTTCACGTCAACCATGGGTGCCAATCTTTCCAGACGTGTTGCGCACATAAAAATAAAGCGCCAACAAAACTGCTGCCATCAAAATTAACGCTTGGGCTGATCCCAATGGCCAGTTGCGGCCCGAACCAAATTGTTGGGCAATCAAATCACCAATCATCAAATGAGTGCCGCCGCCCAAGATAAGCGGGGTGACATATGCGCCAAGCGAGGGAATGAACACCAGCAAACAGCCCGCAATGATGCCGGTTTTTGACAAAGGAATAATAACGCGGCGCAGCACTTGGGCTTTGGTTGCATAAAGATCATGGCCTGCTTCAACCAAGCGAAAATCAAGTTTTTCCAAACTGGAATAAAGCGGCAAAACCATGAAAGGCAAATACGAATAAAGCAGCCCCAGCATGATGGCAAAATTGGTGTAAAGCATGGTGATGGGCTTATCGATAATATGGACCCAGCTGAGCATATTGTTGATGAGGCCCTGATCGCGAATCAAAAACATGATGGCCAAGGTGCGCACCAGCAAATTTGACCAAAAGGGAATTGTTATCAGCAACACCCACCAATTGCGTTCTTGGGGCGGGCGCGTGGCCATGAAATAGGCCGTTGGAAAACCAATCAACAAACACGCCAGTGTTGTGGCCAGTGCAAAAAGCACACTGCGCAAATAGATGAAAAGATAATCAGGCGAAAATTGCAACGTGTCATCAAAAATATCGCGCTGAAACAGAAAGCTGAGATAAGCGTTGGTTGAAAATTTCCATTCAACACCGCCATAGGGTGCGGCTTTTAAAAACGAATAAATCAAAATCACCAACAACGGCCCGATGCCAAACAGCGTGATGGTAAACAGCGACGGCAGGGCCAAAAGGCGGTGGCGCTTGGCTGCAAGGGCCGCTGCAATACGTTCAGTTTCTTCGGCTTTTGACAGCGATTTTTGCACGAGACCCTAATCCTTCAAGATGCGTGCGGTGCCATCAGCAATGGCAAGCCCCACTTCATCACCCTTTTGGATGTTTAGTTTTTTAACGCCGGCATTTTGTTGGCGCAGCATAAAGGGCTGGCCATTGCTCAACAACAAATGGATGTGTGTATCCGTTCCAAAATACACCACATTCTCAACGGTGCCTTTAAGGACGGCCTGCTTTAAACCAACGATGCTGACATGTTCAGGCCGCAGCACCACAGTGACATTGCCACTGGGTACAAGCCCTTCGGGGGCTGCCGCAGCGATGACGGGGCCAGCATCGAGTTTTACTTTTTTGCCTGAAACACTGCCATTGAGAAAATTCGTCTCGCCAATAAAATTGGCAACAAAGCGTGTGGCGGGCTTTTCATAAATCTCATGCGGACTGCCCACTTGCAAAATTTTACCCTGGCTCATCACGGCGATGCGATCTGACATGGTCAAGGCTTCTTCCTGATCATGGGTTACAAAAATAAATGTAATGCCGGTTTCATGTTGCAAGCGCTTCAGCTCAATCTGCATATCTTTGCGCAGTTTATAATCGAGCGCTGACAAAGGCTCATCCAGCAGCAAAACCTTAGGCTTGGGGGCCAGGGCCCGGGCCAAGGCCACGCGCTGTTGCTGGCCGCCGGAAATTTGGTTGGTGCGACGGTTGGCCAAATCTTCCATGCGCACAAGTTTCAACATTTCGGAAACACGTGTTGCAATTTCAGCTTTGGGTTTGCCCAACATTTCCAAGCCAAAGCCAATGTTTTGGGCAACAGTCATGTGCGGAAACAGCGCATAGTTTTGAAACACCGTGTTAACCGGGCGTTTGAACGGCGGAAGAACAGCAATGTCTTGGCCATAAAGCAAAATCTGGCCAGAGGTTGGAAAATCAAAACCTGCGATCAACCGCAGCAACGTGGTTTTGCCACAGCCGGAAGGCCCGAGCAGAGTAAAGAACTCGTTTTCCTTGATGGCGACGGACACTTCATCCAAGGCGGCCACATCAATTTGGCCAGACCCTTTGAAAATCTTGCTTACACTTCGGGCGTCTATCGCGGTTTTAAGATCGGCCATAATCGACCACTTTGGTTTTACCATCAAGGGTTAGCAATGCGTCATAGAGTTCCGGGCGTCTGTCGCGGAAAATGCCCCAGCTGCGGCGCAAGCTTCCAATGGCATCAAGGTCGAAACTGTGAATTTTAAAGCCCTCTTCAATGCGGTTCATTTCGGCAACTTTTTCACCTTGATAGTCGGCGATGAAGGAGCGGCCATAGAAAATGTCGCTTCTGCCATCGGGTGCAGTTTCTTTGCCCACGCGGTTTGACGCCAACACCGGCATGATGTTTGCTGCTGCGTGGCCACGCATGGCATTTTGCCAATGGGCGCTTGAATCATAACTGGGGTTGGGCGGCTCTGAGCCAATGGCCGTTGGATAAAGTAAAAACTCAGCGCCCATCAGGGCCATCGCTCTTGCGCATTCAGGAAACCATTGATCCCAACAAATGCCCAAACCAAGCGTTCCAACGGCCGTTTGCCACACTTTAAAACCTGTATCACCGGGTGAGAAATAGAACTTCTCTTGATAGCCACGGCCATCGGGAATATGAGATTTGCGATAATGGCCAAGCGTTGTTCCATCTGCATCCACAATCACGGTTGTGTTGTAATGGGCAAGGCCTGCACGCTCAAACACGCTGATCGGTAAAACCACACCTAGTTCTTTGGCAAGTGCTGCAAAACGTTTGACAGTGGGGTGAGACACAAGTTCTTTGGCATTGGCCAGAAACTTGACGTGCTGTTCAATGCAGAAATAATCCCCATCAAAAAGTTCTTGCAGCAATACCAACTGCGCGCCCGCACCTGCTGCTTGGCGCACCAGCATTTCAGCTTTGTCGCAGTTTTTTGACCGGTCATTTTGTGAGGCCATTTGGGTGATGGCAAGCTTCACACTAGCCATTCTCAAAACCTTCAAGAACATTCACGGTGTTGATGCCAATGGCCTCGATAGCATAACCCCCCTCCATCACAAACAATGTGGGCATGTTCAATTTGGCGATGCGAGAACCATAGGTTTTAAAATCAGCCGAGGTGAGTTTGAAAAATGAAATGGGATCATCTTTGAATGTATCAACACCCAAAGACACCACCAACACATCGGGCTTATAGGCTTTGATCTTGCGACAAGCACTTTCAAGCGCGTCGCCCCACACATCATAACCTGTGCCGGGCGGCATGGGATAATTCAAATTAAAACCTTCGCCCGGGCCATGGCCCTTTTCATCTTTGTAACCCAAAAAATATGGAAAGGCGTCTTCAGGCGCACCATGCAGCGAGGCATAGAGAACATCAGCCCGATTATAGAAAATATCTTGTGTGCCATTGCCGTGATGAAAATCCACATCCAGAATTGCCACGCGTGATGCACCTTGATCACGAAAGGCTTGGGCAGCAATGGCGGCGTTGTTCAAAAAGCAATAGCCGCCATAGGCATGGGCATGGGCATGATGGCCCGGTGGCCTGCACAATGCGAAGGCCGATGCTGCGCCAGCGGCCACAATGGATTGAGCTTTGAGGGCCACAGCCGCAGACGATTTGGCGGCAACCCATGTTCCGGCTGTAATGGCTGTTTCAGTGCCAATTGTATAATAGCCAGCCAGGCCATCAATGTTGCGGGGCTTGCGCTTGCTAAGGCCCGGCACGGGAAAGCTTGATGGAATAATCTCACCGCTATAACCCGCGGCCACCCATTTATCCCAGCAGGTTTCTAAAAACTCGATAAGGCCTTTTTCGTGAATTTTGCCAACGGCGCGCATATCAAGCTTACCTGGCGCTACAAAATCATTCATTTTGCGGGATTTCAATTCGCGCAAAACATATTCCATGCGCGAGGGGCGCTCGAATGGCGTTACAAACTGACCACCATTTAATTCGCCTTGGGGAAAATGGTTGCGGTGGTCTTCACTGAAGGTAATTTTCATCTGTCGCTCCGTCTCGTCCAAACGAATGTGACAAAGAAATTGAAGACTGGCAAGATCATGCATCAAGGATTGATGGTGCCAACAAAAAACGCGAAGGCGGGTTAGGCCTTCGCGTTCATTGAGATTAGGAAAAGGCTTATGCCTTGCCCCAGATTTTCTTGTATTCGTTTTGATAGCCGTTGCCGGGATCAAAGCCGTTCTTGGGGCCGCCGTCGAATTCAACATTGGCTTTTGTAACCACATGAAGGGGCGACACATAGCCCGACCATGCTTCACCAGCCATGGCGCGGTTTAATTCATCAACCAATTGCCAGCCTTGCAAATTCAAAGGCTCGGCCACTGTTGCGGCTTGATATTGGCCAGAGCGAATGCGTTGATAGGCTGATTCAGAACCATCACCGGCTGATACGTTTGATGGTGCTTGGCCAGACCCTGCAATGCCAGCAGCATTGAGCGACGGGCCCATGAAATCAAAATAAAGATCATTGATGGCCATCGAATGCGTCCACTTTGCACCATGCTTTTGCAATAAAGCGGTGGTGAGCTGTGGCATGCGCTGGCTGGTTTCAGCAATTGGCGTATCCACCCATTCAACGGTTGTGCCGCCCAGCTTTTCGATGACTTCCTGCATCTTTTTGGCTTTGGCAATGGCAATGGCATAGGTTGAATCGGTGAAATAAATGCAGCCGGGCTTGCCCTTGGCATCAATATAGGCCCACATGGCAGCAGCCGTTGAAACCTGCATTGGATCAGTCGTCACATTGGCGAAAATGCCAAGATCAGGTGAAGGGCCCGTGGTGGGTGATGAATGCCAGGTGACCACTGGAATTTTGGCAGCTTTTGCTGCGGCCATTCCGGTTGCTTGTTCCGTTGTATCAAAGCCTGAAACAATGATGCCATTAGGGTTTAACGCCAAGGCTTGGCCGAAAGCTGAGGCGCGGCCTTCGACGGAACCGGCACCATCAATGGTTTTCACTGTCCAGCCAATGGCTGCGCAGGCTTCTTCAGCACCCTTGGAGGAACCCAAGATGCCGCCGTTTTTCATATCGCCAGCAAGGATAACGATGGTTTTGCCGGCTTGGGCTTTGGGGCCAGTTGTTGGGCCATCCCACTTATCCATTTTCATGGCATATTTATCAACAATGGCTTGTGCGTCTGCCATTGAATCGGCAAAGGCCACTTCGGTTAACATTGGCACAGTGAAGCCCAGCGCAATACCGCGCTTCAACAACTCTCTACGATCCATATACTTCTCCCATTATGTTTTATTTGATACCTTCTGGGCGGCACCGCGTTTGCGTTGGGCGTAACCTGCTATGCCAATGGCGATGAGCAATGTTGCGCCGTTAAACAGCGGTTCCACCCAGAAGGAACCGCCAAACTGCTGAATGCCAGAAATGCCTACAGCAAGAATTGTTACCCCAATCAATGTGCCCCAGACGTTGACACGGCCGGGCTTGATTGTGGTTGACCCTAAAAATGCGCCCACCAATGCGGGCAATAGATATTCCAAACCCACCGAGGCTTGGCCGATGCGCAATTTTGCTGCCAGCAAAACGCCAGCAATTGCTGTTAAAACACCTGATGCGATGAATGAACCCATCACGAAACGGCGCACGGGAATGCCGTTTAATGCGGCAGCTTTTGGGCTTGCGCCAATGGCGTAAAGATAACGGCCCATGGGCGTATATTCAAAAATGATCCACAAGGCAAAAGCCAGTGCCACCACATAAAAGCCGGTGATGGGAAGGCCAAAGATTTTAGTGGCATCGAGATTATAAAAACCATCTGGCACCACGCCCACAATCTGGCGGCCCTGAGAGTGCCAAAGCGCTATGGCATATAAAATTGTGCCTGTGCCCAAAGTTGCAATGAAACTATCAATCTTGGCAACCTCAACAAGCCAGCCATTGAGAACACCCATTGCCGCACCCAGAACAAGAATGGTGAGCACGGCTACAGGCCACGGAAAGCCATATTTGGTTTGAAGGCTGATGGCCAAGATATGCCACAACACAATGCCATAACCCACTGTCAAATCAATGCGGCCCGCGGCCATCGGGATCATCGCAGCAAGAGAAAGAATTGCGATGACACTTTTAGCAGAGATGATCGAACGTAAATTCAACAGCGTTGGGAATGTATCTGGCAACAGAATTGAAAACATCAGCGTCAGAAGAACCGTAAGCAGCACCAAACCATAAACCGGAATCCAACGGCCAAGCTTTTGCGCTGGTGTGAGCTTTTGCAATTCATAGCGGGTTGGCTCTAATGCGGTTGACTGGATTGA
>JAYWFC010000048.1:0-15989 GCA_043778995.1 Aestuariivirga sp. | reverse complement strand
CATGCTGCTGCCCAAGAATCGATTGAGGTTCTAACCCGTGCTTTGCATCGCATCAAAAAGCTGGAGAACCGCAACCAGATCCGCGTCACGTCCACGCCATCAGTGGCGGCTAAATGGCTTGTGCCGCGCTTGGATCGGTTTTTAGAGGCTGTGCCCGGCGCAGATGTGCGGGTGGATGTTTCCAACGCCGTGGTGGATTTTGATCGCGATGACATTGATGTGGCCATTCGCTTTGGCACAGGCAAATATGATGGCCTGCGTTCAGATTTGCTGTTCCGAGACAGCCTTTCGCCCGTGTGCAACCCTCATATTATCACCAAGGAAAAACCCTTGCGCAGCCCGCGCGATTTACTGCGCCACACCTTAATTCATTTGGATTGGGAAGCAGGTTCCCTGTGGCCCAATTGGCGCATGTGGATGCAAGCGGCAGGCGTTATGGATTTTGATGAAAAAAGCGGTTTGCATTTCAGCCAAACGTCATTGGGCATTCAAGCAGCGCTGGATGGCCAAGGTGTTGCCTTGGGCGATTCGAATTTGGTGGCAGATGATTTGGCGGCAGGCCGCTTGGTGAAACCGTTTGAACTTTCGCTGAAAGCGCCCAGCGCCTTTTCATATCACCTGATTACAAGGCTAGACACAAAGGATGCGCCCATTGTGAATGCCTTTCGTGATTGGTGTTTGGCAGAGGCAGAACAAGGCCGAAGTTAAAGGCCACAAGCCCAACCAGAAATTAAACTTCTGCAAGATTTTGCAAATCAACTGAAAGCAGCTATCAGCCACCCAATGATTTCTCGCCGTAAATTTTTAACCCACATCGCTGCGCCCACCACCTTAGGCTTGATCACCTATGCTTTTGTGATTGAACCTGATTTTATGTTGCAGGTGACAAGGCGGAAAATCTCGCCCCCGAACTGGACACCGGGTTTGAAGTTGCGCGCTCTCACCATCACCGACCCGCATTTGGTCGAACCCTATATGTCGCTGGCGCGGTGGCAGAAGATTATTCAAACTGCCAACGACCTTCAGCCCGACATTATTTTTATGTTGGGCGATTATGTTTCAAACATCACCAAAATTGGAACGCCGGTGCCTGTTGCGAAAACTGCCAAGGCCGCAGCAAAATTATACGCTCCGCTGGGTGTGTTCAGCATCAATGGCAACCATGATTGGTGGAGCGATGCCGTGGCCCAAAAGCTGCAAAAAGGCCCGCCCGAAGCCCAAAAGGCTTTTGAGGATGCGGGAATTCCGGTTCTGGCCAACTCAGCCGTTCGCTTGATGAAAGATGGAATGCCATTTTGGGTGACAGGCACAGACAGTATGATTGCCATACGCATTGCCCGCCAAGATTTTATTGGCTTTGACAGTTTAGAACGCACCTTGGGCCAGGTGACAGACAACGCCCCGATTATCCATCTGGCGCACGAGCCGGATTTGTTCGTCAAGATGCCAGACCGCGTATCACTCACATTGTCAGGCCACACCCATGGTGGCCAAGTGCGCATTGGTGGCTATTCCCTCGTGGTGCCTTCGTCCTATGGCAACCGCTTTGCTTACGGCCATATTGTCGAGGGTGGCCGGCATTTGGTGGTGTCCAGCGGCCTTGGCTGTTCCACCGTTCCGCTGCGTTTTGGCGTCCCACCCGAAATCAGCATTTTGGAGTTGAGTTAAAGGGCGTGTTTCAACGCCGGGTGCACGCGGAACATGCCTTCGGGAATTTGCTCAAAATCAATCACCGCGCCATTCATCATTTGGGCCGATGGTGAAACCAAATAAGCTACCAGATCAGCAATATCTTCAGGCAAAATCAAACGGCCAGAGGGCATTTGCTTTGAAACAGTCACGCTCCAATCCTGTGGAAGCCCATGATACTGGGTTTGCAGAGCCTGCTCTCCCTCAGTCAACGCCCAACCCAAATTAATGCAAAAACTGCGAATGCCTGCCCACGCATATTCTTGCGCGGCATGTTTGGTCAAAGCCACCAAGGCGGCCTTGCTGCCGCTATAAGCCGCCAAGTGAGGCGGGCCACCATAAGCAATCATCGAGGCCACGTTGATGATGGTGCCAGCCTTCATCACCTTGGCTGCTTCCTGCATCAAAAACAGCGGGGCTTTCACGTTCACATCAAACAATGCATGATAGTTTTGCAGCGTAATATCAGCCACGCTGCCTCTTTGTGTGTTGCCAGCGGCATTCATCAAAACATCAAGCCGCCCAAACTTTTCCATGCAAAAAGCAACGGCCTTGGCTGGTGTTGTATCATCACGCAAATCAACCGCAATCATTTCAACGCGGCCCAGTTTTGATAAAGCCGATGCTTCCTGCTTCAAGCGATTTTCGTTCCGGTCTAGCAAAGCCACGCCGGCAAAACCCTCTTTCAAAAGTTTTGCGGCGGCCCCTGCCCCAATGCCCTGCGCGCCGCCTGTTATTAAGGCAACGCGGCTCATGTCTCAGTCCGCAATAATAATCCGCGCGTGCCGAGGGCCATATTTTTGAACCAGCGCATAAAGTTCTGCGGCATGTTCGGGCGAAAGGCGCACACAGCCATGCGAGGCCGGATGTCCAAGAGAACGGATGTGATAGCTTCCATGGATGGCGTTGCCACCGGAGAAGAACACTGAATGTGGCATTGGCGAATTGTCATATTTTTTAAAATAATACACCGCAGCGAGTCGTTGAACCCCAAAAGTGCCATGCGGAGTGTGATAACCGCGCCCCGCTGTTGAAACGGCCCAGGTGCCATAAGACCAGCCGTTGACAGAAACCTGAATGCTTTGACTGGACACATCAACTCTGGCCACAACAATTGGCTTTTCTGCCACGCGCTTTTTATGTTTTGCGTGATGTATCTTATGATGAGTGTGGCCGTGCAAATGATAATGTTTGCCATTGTGCCACATGTGATTGTGATTTTTGTGGCGGTGCCCTTGGGCATCCACGTCCCCGGTCATCAGACCAAAAGAAAACGCCGCAAAAAGCAACGCAAGTGTAGAACGACTCATAACAAACTCCCATCAAAGCGGCCTCCCCAATGGAAATTTCACTGTTGCAGGGAAAGTGGAACTGCGCAAACTTATGCTTAAATTATAGTAAAAATTCGCGGCCTGTTTTAACGCGCGCAACGCCATCATAGTTGATGATATCGGCCGTGGCATAGGTTTCAGTCAGCGTTGCTGGAAGGAATGATCCTGTGCCAACCATATCAAGCGGTGCTTTGGCAGCACCCATAATTTGGCACTTTTGCGGATCAAATCCTGAAGACGCAACAATCATCGCTGATTTATAGCCAGCATCATCCAAAGCCCGCCTGGCATAAATAATAGAAGCCACTGAAACGCCTTTGCCAAACAAAATACGACGCACTTTGTCGACCAAAATGTTGTTGGGGTCCATCTGAAATGCCCGCCCGCCAAGCACGGTTTCAACGATGGAATATTCGCCTTTGACGTTCAGCCATTCGCCCACAAGATCGACAGATTTTTCATAGTCTAAACCTTCAGCAAAACGCCCGCCGTGCGTGTCTAATCTGATGCCGAAAGTTTTGCCGTGGTTTTGCAAGTTGGCGTCTTCATAAAACCATTTGGCACAACGCAATGCGTCCTTAATTTCTTCGCCGGTGTAATCCACCAATGCGATCAAAGATTTTGCTTCAGGAATTGTTTGGTTGAACAATTTCATCGCGGCAAGCACATCACCGCCAGCATAGCCCACAAGTGCGTGGGGCATAGTTCCCATTCCACCGTTTGAGCCAAAGAAGGGTGCCGTTAAATCTTGGCTAGAGCCCACAAAACCTTTAACCGTGGGGTCGGCCAACCTTGCAGCTTCGCTGCCCACTTTGGCGCCATACGCGGCAAGAATATTCATTTCAGCGCCCGAACCGTGGCGCGCATGCATATCCATAAAACCCGCTGAAGGAATGGCGCGGCACATTTCATAAGCATTGTTGGCAGACACACAAGGAAAGCCAATTTTCTGCAACATCAAAGTCTCAATTTCTGAAAGCCTCTTCATGGAACCCGTAATTTCCAGAAGCTTTTTTTCAGAGGGCACAACTTCGCCCTCTTCCACAAAACGCTTGATTTTTGCGTCTGGCACAAAATGGTTCACCAGACGAATAACTGGCTCTAGGGCCGCCACCACGCGCCTGCGCATGAAGATGGCAAACGTCACCTGCGCATCACCATGGGCTGCCACAATGCGGCTGGTGTTGGTAAAATATTTATCTGTTTGCGCCGAAAGTGGCCCAGCGGCTTCAACCAGAGTGATTAACCGATTGAGCACTTGGGCTTGGGCTTCGTTCAAGCTCATTTCTGAAATCCATTGTTCCAGCCAGAAACACCAAGCCGCAACACGTCATTGTCTGTCACAGCTGCCAAGAATGTGTAACCCAGTTTCACATATTCCTTGGCAATTTCAGGGCTGCCCGCAAAAGCGCCAGAAACCAAATTGTGCTTTTCAGCAGCCGCATGAATAATTTTCATCGCCGCAATGTTGGCGGCACTGGTGCGGTTCAACTCTGCGCCCTTTGATAAGGCGATCGACAAATCACTTGGCCCCACAAACAAACCATCAAGACCCGGCACGGATGCAATCTCGTTCACCAGATCAAGCGCTTCTTGGGTTTCAATCATCGCGAAAATCAATGTGTTGCTGTTGGCCTTTTTAAGATAATCAGCTGCACTTAAACCTGAAGCCTGCACCATGGCATAACCGCCCCAGGAACGTTGCCCCATAGGCGGATATTTGGCAGATTTCACCAAGGCTTCGGCTTGCGCACGCGAATTGATCATCGGCGCAATCACCACAGATGCGCCCATATCAAACGCTTGGCCAATCAACCCGGGGTCATTCCACAATACGCGAATAACACAAGGCTTTGACGCGGCAACGATGGCAGACACCATCGGGTTGGCTTGGTCCATGCCAATCAAACCATGCTGCATATCCAAACACACGCCATCGAGCGCCGTTCGAGCAAGTTGCCCCGCCAACTGAGAGCCGGGCATGCCCATCCACGAAAAACAAAATGGCGTTCCATCATGCAGGCGCGCGCGTAAATCCATCAGGCTTCTGCCTGAATTTGACCCGTGGCAACAACCAGTTTCTCAGCCAATTGGTTGCGAATATCTTTTTCTGTCACGGCCAGCTTTTTGGCAGCAAAATCAGCCATCAACTTGCGCACAACGTCTTCGTCGCCGGGTTCTTCCAAATCTGCAAGGATGATAGATTTTGCATAAGCCTCGGCATCTTTGCCTTTCAGGCCCAAATGTTCGGCCGCCCACAGGCCTATAAGCTTGTCGCGCCGCGCCAAAGCTTTAAAATGCGCTTCCTCATCATGAGCAAATTTGCCTTCGGCAGCTTTTTCGCGATCATTAAATGTCGTCATGGCTAGTGGACTCCCTATCTTGTTGTTCCGAGATAGCCATGCCGCCCCGCCAAATCAACCTTGAAAAATCAATTGTGCATCGCAACATATATGTTTAGAAGCCAGATTTTCCACAGCAGTGCTTTTTTCAACTTTGGCCCTGCCTAAACATGATAGTGTGATCTTGGAGTAGCATTGGGGATTCTTTCTATGAACAGTCGGCGAACCCGCATTTATGAAGGCAAGGCCAAGATTATCTATGAAGGGCCTGAGCCGAACACCGTGATCGTTCATTTTAAGGATGACGCCACGGCCTTTAATGCTGAAAAAAAGGCAGTGATCGAAGGCAAAGGTGTGTTGAACCAACGCATCAGCGAGTTTTTGTTCACCAAGCTGAATGATATTGGCTTGCCCACGCACTTCTTGCGTTCGCTCAACATGCGCGAACAGTTGGTGCGCGAAGTGGAGATCATCCCGCTTGAAGTTGTGGTGCGCAATGTGGCCGCTGGCTCGCTTGCCAAGCGTTTAGGCTTGGAAGAAGGCACGGCCCTGCCCCGTTCCATCATCGAATGCTATTACAAAAACGATAAGCTGGGCGACCCAATGGTGAATGAAGAACACATCACCGCCTTTGGTTGGGCCACACCAATGGAATTGGATGACATCATGCACATGTCCATCCGCATCAATGATTTCCTCACTGGGTTGTTCTTGGGCATTGGCATTAAGCTTGTTGATTTCAAATTGGAATTTGGCCGCTTTGTTGAAAATGACATGATGCGTATCGTTCTGGCTGATGAGATCAGCCCAGATTGCTGCCGCTTGTGGGACATGCGCAACAACAACGCGAAAATGGATAAAGACATTTTCCGTCGTGATTTGGGCAACTTGGTCGACGCCTACCACGAAGTGGCAAAGCGTTTGGGCATCATTCAACCCAATGAACAGCCAGAACGCTCGAAGCCCAAACTGGTCAAGACAGATTTATAACCCCCTTCCCCTTGCGGGCAGGTGAAAGCAAAAAGATGAAAGCCAAAATTAAAGTAACCCTTAAAAACGGTGTTTTGGACCCGCAAGGCAAAGCCATTGAGGGTGCCTTAGGCTCCATGGGTTTTGGCGGCGTTGGCAGCGTGCGCCAAGGCAAATATTTTGAAGTCGATCTCACTGAAACCGACAGAGCAAAAGCCCAAACCACGTTAAAAGCCATGTGCGAAAAGCTCATCGCCAACACTGTTATTGAAAACTATGAGATTGAGCTTTCGTGAAATCTGCTGTCATCACCTTCCCCGGCATTAATCGCGAACGCGATATGATGATGGCGCTTGAAGCCACAACAGGCGTGAAGCCCATCTCTGTGTGGCATGCTGAAGCGACCCTGCCTGATGTTGATCTTGTCGTAGTGCCCGGTGGGTTTTCCTATGGTGATTATTTGCGCTGTGGTGCTATTGCCGCTCGCTCACCCATTATGGCAGATATCAAGGCCAAAGCCTTGAAAGGACTCAAGGTTCTGGGAGTTTGCAACGGTTTTCAAATTATCACTGAAGCAGGTTTGCTGCCCGGCGCTTTGGTGCGCAATGCGGGGCTTAAATTTGTCTGCCGTGAAGTGCGTCTGAAAGTTGAAAATACCAACACGTTTTTTACCAATAAAATGGTCAAGGGGCAGATCATCTCGTGCCCCGTGGCCCACGGCGAAGGCAATTATATTTGTGACGCGGAAACTTTGAAGGAACTTGAAGGCGAGGGCCGCGTGGTGTTTCGTTATGCCGAAGGTTCAAACCCCAACGGCGCATTGAACGACATTGCAGGCATTGTGAACGCAAAGCGCAACGTCATCGGCATGATGCCCCACCCCGAAAATATGATTGAGCCTTTGCACGGAAAACAAGATTGTTTGGCGCTGTTTGAAAGCCTGTTGGCTGCCTGAGCTTGCGCAAAATTGAATAAATATTGCGCGTTTATATTCACATTCGATTCAGCCTAAACAAAGTTAACACTAGGCTAACCATGAATTTCGGGTGAATGTTTCAGTCGTCCACAGACTGAACCTGTGAACGACTGAAACCAATTTCAACAAGAAAGATTTTCAAATGTTTGCAGCATTTTTCAAAACTTCCCCCGATGAAACCGAACGCCAAATCAAGATCGAAAGCGAATTTGCCTTGCATGATCGCATGGTCAAAATGCTTCGCAACCATTCAAGAATAGCATGGACAGCGCCACCAGTGGAACTTCCTTCGCGCACTGGGGTGAAAAAACCCCTATCAATTCGCACTGCAATTAGCGCTGTTCATTGACGTTTTAAAAACCTCAATCGCAGACCAACGCGACCGGCCCGTCATTTTAACCACAACTTTAATATGCAAGTAACTTCCCAAGTTTACCGTGCTTCTCGATGCGGAGAAGCACGCAACTTGGAGTTTATTGTGAAAAGTTCTGTTTTTGATCGACAAAAGACCGAAGACTCGCGAACAGCAGAGCTGAAAAAACTCGCCGATGCTTTGCAAAGACCAGTTGATCCAGAAGTGTTACCCCAAAAAGTCACTGAAAAACCAGCGCAATAACTTCAAGAAACATTTGTGAATCTGCGCTGGCCCCATTAAACGGCTGGCCATGACAAAGCTTGGTTCAGACGTTACGATCACTCCAGAAATTGTGGCCGCCCATGGTTTAAAGCCTGATGAGTATCAGCGCTTTCTCAGCCTGCTGGGCCGCACACCCACAATCACCGAACTGGGCATTTGTTCGGCCATGTGGAACGAACATTGTTCTTATAAATCATCCAAGAAATGGCTGAAGCAACTTCACACCAAGGGCAAGCGCGTGTTGATTGGGCCCGGCGAAAACGCTGGCGTTATCGACATTGATGATGGCCAGGCAATCGTCTTCAAAATGGAAAGCCACAACCATCCGTCATTCATCGAACCTTACCAAGGTTCAGCAACCGGCGTTGGCGGCATTTTGCGCGATGTGTTCACCATGGGCGCAAGGCCAATTGCAGCCTTAAACGCCTTGCGCTTTGGCAGCCCTGATCACCCCAAAACTCGCCACTTGGTTTCTGGCGTGGTGGCGGGTGTTGGCGGCTATGGCAATTCTTTCGGTGTTCCCACCATTGGTGGCGAAGTGAATTTCCATGAAAGTTATAATGGCAACATTCTGGTCAACGCCATGGCCGTGGGCATTGCTGATAAAGACAAACTGTTCCTTTCCAAAGCCCAAGGTGTGGGCCTGCCCGTGGTTTATCTGGGTGCTAAAACTGGCCGTGATGGCATTCATGGTGCCACCATGGCATCCGCCGAATTTGATGATAAGGCTGATGAAAAACGCCCCACTGTGCAAGTGGGTGACCCCTTCACCGAAAAATGTTTGCTGGAAGCCTGCTTGGAATTGATGGCATCTGGTGCGGTGATCGCCATTCAAGATATGGGGGCCGCTGGGCTTACTTCATCTGCCGTTGAAATGGGTGCCAAGGGCGATTTAGGCATTGAACTTGATCTGGATAAAGTGCCTTGCCGCGAAGAAGGCATGACCGCTTATGAAATGATGTTGTCTGAAAGCCAAGAGCGTATGCTCATGGTTCTGCGCCCTGAATTGGAAAAACAGGCAGAGGCCATTTTCCATAAATGGGGATTAGATTTTGCCATTATTGGCAAGACAACCAATACCTTGCGCTTTGTTATTAAACATGAAGGTGAAGTGAAAGCCGATCTGCCGATCAAGCAAATGGGCGACCTTGCCCCTGAATATGATAGGCCTTGGGTGGAGTCTAAAAAGCTGCCTTTTCTGACAGATGTGCCAGCCCCCGCTGATTTAAAGGCGGCGATTCTGAAAATTATGGGAAGCCCAGATATGTGTTCGCGCCGCTGGGTATGGGAACAATATGACTCGTTGATAGGCAGCAACACGGCCCAAATTCCGGGCGGAGATGCAGGCGTGGTGCGCGTTGGCCCGAACAAGGCCATTGCCGTTTCAACGGATGTAACGCCGCGCTATGTGCAGGCAGATCCGTTTGAAGGCGGCAAGCAAGCTGTGGCCGAAACATGGCGCAACCTTACGTGCGTTGGCGCAGACCCCATCGCCATCACTGATAATTTGAATTTCGGCAATCCTGAAAAGCCCGAGATCATGGGCCAAATTGTTATGGCACTGAAAGGCATCGATGCGGCCTGTAGGGCTTTGGATTACCCTGTCGTTTCCGGCAACGTGTCGCTTTACAATGAAACCAACGGCCAAGCCATTTTGCCAACCCCCGCCATCGGCGGCGTGGGCCTGCTCAAAGATTTGAGCAAAATGACAACCAAACATTTCAAGAATGCAGGCGATGTAATTTTGCTGGTCGGTGGCCACGGCACGCATTTGGGCCAATCCATTTATTTGCGTGAAATATTGGGCCGTGAAGAAGGCGCACCCCCACCGGTGGATCTGAGCGTGGAAAAGAAAAACGGTGATTTCGTCCGTGGGCTGATCAATAGTAGAAGCCTGACAGCGGTGCATGATGTTTCTGACGGCGGCCTTATCACCGCGGTCATCGAAATGGCCCTGCCCTCAAACTTGGGTGCAACGCTGGATGATGTGGATTATGTGGCGTTGTTTGCCGAAGACCAGGCGCGTTATGTAATCACGGCCACGCCAGAAAACGCCGCAAAAATCTTGGGCGCAGAAATGCCCATTCAAAAGATTGGCGCAGTCACTGCGTCACCAACAATCACCATCGGCAAAACCGAAATCGCCCTAGCCGACCTCCGCAAAGCCCACGAAGACTGGTTCCCGAAATATATGGCGGGGTAAGCCTTCTTTAATAATGCGGCGGTTTTTGCTGGGCGGCTGTGTCGGCGGGTTCGAGTGATTGCAGTTCTTCACCAAAGCGCCGCAACTGGGCTTCTAACGCTTCAATCTTTTTCCATTGTGCAGTAATCACATCGTTGAGTTCAGCGATAGTTTGATCTTGATGCGCCATGCGCATTTCAAGTTCGTCGATTCGTGTTGCAATTTCAGTCATTGTGCCCTCCAAAACAAAACGGCGAGGTTTCCCCCGCCGTTCAAATTCAAATCTGTAATCACGAATTAACGTGAATAGAATTCCACAACCAAAGCTGGCTGCATTTGCACTGGATAAGGCACATCGCCAAGTGATGGAATGCGGGTCAACTTCGCGGTCTTACCATTGGTTTCAACATAGTCTGGCACATCGCGCTCAGCAGTTGCCAAAGCTTCTTGAACAACAACCATTTCCTTGGCTTTGTCGGAAAGCTCGATCACATCGCCAACCTTCACTTTGATTGAAGCGATGGTCACGCGCTTGCCGTTTAACTTCAAATGGCCATGCGAAACCAATTGGCGGGCCGCAAACACAGTGATGGCAAACTTGGCGCGATAAACCACAGCATCCAAACGGCGTTCCAACAAACCAATCAGGTTTTCAGAGCTATCGCCCTTCATGCGCAAAGCCATGGCATAAGATGCACGGAATTGCTTTTCGCTGATGTTGCCATAATAGAACTTCAACTTTTGCTTGGCGCGCAACTGCGTACCGAAATCTGAAATCTTGCCTTTGCGGCGTTGACCATGTTGGCCGGGGCCATATTCGCGCTTGTTTACAGGAGACTTGGGGCGGCCCCAAATGTTCTCACCCATGCGGCGGTCAATTTTATACTTGGCGTCTAAACGCTTTGTCATTTTTCTGTTCCTTTACGGTTGCCACATAAATTTCACAAAAAAGCCGGCTGGCCTTCCCGCAATTCACGCTGGCGTATAACCCACCCTCCTCTGCCGATAATCTGGCTGACAGTTTGTTCAATGAACAAACACGGGCAAGAAAAACAGGGCAAAAGCCCCGCTGATGGGCGGGTGATAGGGGAAGCGAGTGGCGATGTCAAATGCTGAAGCCGAGGTTAAAACTCTGCTTTCATGCACCATGGATTTAAGCCCCTGAATGAGAGGCGATTGTCATAGATTCCACCATTGTGTCTTGTCTTGCGCAAGCCTGCCACAGTATGCATAGCTCATTGAAAGCCAAGGATTTTGCAACCCATGCTCCGCCCCGCTGCCTCACCCAGTCGACCTCAAATTCAGTGGCGTGACTGTGGCTACATGGCACGAAGTTTGAACCCGCGTGATGCAAATGAGCGTTACTTGGCATGGCTTCAAAATGCCGAGTTGATGGCAGCCTTGAACATGCCCGCACGAAAACTAACCTTGGCCGAACTCAGCGCAAACATTGCCAGCTTTGACCAACGCAGCAAACTGCTTCTCGGTATCTATCGGGACCTTCCTGAACCTGATTTCATCGGCATTTTTATTATTGACCTTTATCTCGATCACCGGCTTGCGCGGGTAAGCGGATTTCTGGGTGAAAAAGGCCCGCACAAAAATTTCATGGCCTTTACAAAAAGCGCATTTGACCATCTTTTCAAAAGCCACGGTGTTGAAAAAATCGGTGCGCAAGTTGCAGTGAACAACACTGCGGCAATTGCTGCTTGCTGGGCTTTGGGCCTACGCCAAGAAGGATTGCTGCGCGGAGAAATTAGAAAATTTGACGGAAGCGGACGCATCGATCAAATCGCTTACGGCTTGCTTCGCGATGAATGGAAGAAACCACAAGTCAAATAGGCCAATTAGAAATGCAAGTTGATACCGATCCGAGCGACGTTATCCTGAAAAGAATATTCTTGTTGGCTAAGATCAATGTGCAGCAATTCTGCTTTTAAACCAAATTTAGGCGTAACTGCAACTTCCACACCCGTGCCAACCACCCAACCAAACTGCAATGCTGGTCCTATTCTTGAAGCCGTCGAAATATTTTGCACACCCATATCACCGAAAGCCAAACCACCAGTGCCATAGAACAATACATTATTGCTACTAAATCCGATACGAGCGCGCGCGGTGCCATACCAACCTGGTTGTGCGCGATAAGTATCCTTCGCCGTTACGTCAATTTGGCTGCCCGTTATAAAATTTGCATCAATTTCGGCACCATAGACAAAGTTATCAGATGTGAAATTATAACCCATATCGGCACCAGCGCTAAATGCACTATTGGAGCCGGTCGCAGTCACAAGATCAGTGATTTGAAGAGATGAATTATCCAAATTACCCTGAACACCAATATAGGGACCAGACCAATCAAAATTATTGTCAGCGAAAGCCGGACAAGTCATCGCCATCAAACCGCAGGTGAGCAGTAATCGTTTCATAAAAAAGCCCCTTTAGAAGCACTTTCCTAGCTCTTACGGCGATTCTTTGATACTACCCTAAGGTTGTCTCGATTATTTAGCCGCAATTGGAATTGAAACCTCAAACCCCAATCTCCAAAACCTCATGGCGCGGAAAACCCATTGTGCCATAGGCTGTTAGTGTTTCTGATCCGCCTGCTCTGGCTGATGTTAAAATCACTGTTCCGTGTGCTGGCACATCATTGGTCTGGCCCTTCAAAACAGTTTCTTCGGCCACGTCAGCCACGCGCCGCGCAATGGCGGGTGATGGATCAATATAAATCACCGGCCATGGGGCCACTTCGTTGATTTCTTCGGTAAGCAGCGGATAATGCGTGCACCCCAAAACCACCACATCGGTTCTGCCGCCATCGCGCTTTCTGAACACGGGCGCAACCTCATCCTTCAACTCAGCCATATCAACCTTATGCCCGCGCAATTTCTGCTCAGCAATTTCCGCCAAGCGTGGTGCGCCATGCAAAAACACTTTGCAGTGAAACGCATAAGTGTGGATCAGTGAATGTGTATATTCGCGGTTCACCGTGCCCGGCGTTGCCAAAACCCCAATGATGCCAGATTTGGTTTGTGCTGCCGCTGGTTTGATGGCCGGAACCGTGCCCACAAACGGCACTTGATAAGCATCGCGCAAAGCGGCCATGGCAATTGTGCTGGCGGTGTTGCAAGCAATCACCACCACATCAGGCTTAACGCGTGCGATCAGTGCGCCCAATACTTTCACAATGCGCAAGCGCAGCGCTTCTTCCTTCCACGCTCCGTAGGGAAAGCCAGCGTTGTCGGCGGAATAAACCAAATGCGCATCTGGCAATTGTTTGGCCACGGCACTGGCCACAGTCAGGCCACCCATGCCAGAATCAAACAAAAGAATGCGTGGTTTAGTCATCGCGCCCCTCTTTGCGCCGCAAATGCATGCGGGTGAGTGACGAGACAATGCCTCGCAAAGATTTAACTTCCTGTTGCGAAAGGCCGCTGCGGCCAAACATGTTGCGAATATTGCGCATCACCGTGGGCCTTTTATCCGGCGATTTAAAAAAGCCTGCTGTGGCAAGCTCATCTTCCAAATGTTCATAAAAACCAAAAAGCTCGTCTTTTGAGGCAAGCTCTGAATTTGGCATCCGCATACCGGGGCCTGAAAGTGCAGCCAGCTCAGAAGTCTCCTGCCCCAGTGACGTGGCCAAAGGTTTGAACCATTCATAGCCAACCAACAAAACCGCCTGCGCAATGTTTAAAGATGCATAGGCCGGATTAACGGGTGCTGAAATAATCACATCAGCTTTTGAAATTTCATCATTGGTCAGGCCCCAACGTTCGCGGCCAAACAAAATGGCAAGCTTTTCGCCCCGTGCAATGCGCGTGTGCATGTCGGCCGAAGCCTGTTCAGGTGTCATCACTTCTTTCACCATGTCGCGCGGCCGCGCGGTGGTGGCATAAATGAAATTGAACTCGCTCAACCCCTGTTCAAACGAATCATAAATTTTCAACTTTTCAACGGTGTCTGCGGCGCCCGAAGCCGCGTTGATGGCGCGTTCCCTGTCCCAGCCTTCACGAGGCGTCACAAGCCGCAAATCCATCAAGCCAAAATTCGCCATGGCCCGGGCTGACATGCCAATGTTTTCACCAAGCTGGGGGTTTACCAGCACGATTGAAGGTGAACGCCCAAAAGCCATTTCACGCGTTTTGTCTGTTCCAGCCATGGCGGTTCAAATAGCCGCAGTGACTTAAAAGCAAAAGCCCCAATAATAGTTGACAAGTAAGGTCGGATAAATTACCCGAGTGTTTTAGTCGGTAATAATCCAACAGGAGAAACCAATGCGCTACGCCATCATACTTGCAGCCCTGCTCACATCCACCGCCGCCTATGGCGATGATCTTGTGACTTATGAAGTAACCTTGAAAGGTGCTGCTTTTGATCATCCCGAAATTAAGGTGCCCGCAGGCAAGCCGTTCATTATTAAAATGACCAATGCAAATGCCGCCGCAGCAGAACTTGAAGCCAAAGATTTGAAGATTGAAAAAGTTGCCGCCGCCAATTCCACCATCGTGGCCCGCGTTGGCGCAATGAAACCCGGTAAATATCTGTTCGTTGATGAATACCAAGAAGATGTTGCCAAAGGCTATGTGATCGTCGAATAAAGGACACATCATGATTGGTGCACTGATAATTGTTTTTCGCGAAGTGATTGAGGCGGGCCTCATCATCGGCATCGTGTTGGCCGCAACGCGCACGGTGGCGGATAGTCGCCTGTGGGTGGGCATCGGTGTTGTGGGTGGCATTATTGGAAGCTGCATCGTTGCTGCTTTCACAGGCTCCATTGCCGCATTTTTTAATGGCTTTGGCCAAGAAATTTTCAATGCACTTATTTTGGCTGTGGCCGTTGTCATGCTGGCTTGGCACAATATCTGGATGGCTTTGCACGGCCGCGAAATGGCTGGTGAACTTAAACAGGCCGGCAACGAAGTGCGTGAAGGCCGCAGAACATTGGCAGCTTTGGCCATCGTCGTTGGCACTGCTGTTCTGCGTGAAGGCTCGGAAGTTGTTTTGTTTCTCTATGGTGTTTTAATCAGCGATGGCGGCACGGTGAATTCCATTGCCATTGGTGCATTCTCAGGCCTGGCGCTTGGTGCAGTGGTTTCAGCGCTCACCTATTTGGGCCTTCTCAGCATTCCTACGCGCTACATTTTCAAAGTAACAAGCTGGCTTATCACCCTGCTTGCCGCGGGAATGGCAGCACAATCTGCTGCGTTTTTTGAAAAGGCAGGCGTTGTGGAAGTGATGAGCAACACGGTGTGGGACACATCATCAATGCTGTCAGAAAAAAGCATTTTCGGCCGCGTGCTGCATACGATGGTTGGCTATGCAGATCAGCCCACCCTGTTGCAACTCGTTGCCTATGTGGGAACGTTAATTGCAATTGTGGTGGCAACGCGCCTTATCTCTGCGCCAAAGCTTGTGGCAGTTAAGGCGCGCCCGTAAGCTTTCGCGCATCACGAAGCTTGGGGAACATATAACTCCAAGCACCTGCCACAATCATCGTGCCCACCCCGCCAATCACAACGGCAGGCACAGCACCAATGGCAGCAGCAACAAAACCCGCACGCGCTTCGCCCAATTGGTTTGAAGCGCCAATGAAAACGTTGTTCACTGCGTTCACGCGGCCACGCACAGCATCGGGGATCCACAACTGCATCAATGTTTCACGCAAATACACGCTGATCATATCAAACGCGCCATAAAGCATCAGTGCCACAATCGACAGCCATGGCCAGATGGAATAGCCAAACACCACAATCACCAAACCTGAAAGCCCAACGGCCACGAACAAAATCTTGCCGACATGGTCTTTAATGCCAAATTTTGAAAGCCAAATCCCAACGACAATTGCGCCAACGCCGGGGGC
>JAYWFC010000047.1:0-2247 GCA_043778995.1 Aestuariivirga sp. | reverse complement strand
CAAGGGCATTGGCGGTGTTGGCCTTTACGCAGAAGGTGGTCAAATCCCATCTGGCGGCTTTGGCATCGTCGGTGAAGGCGGCGGCATGCAGCACGCCGAACTTGTGCAGGGCCCTGCCACAGTCACCCCGCTTTCAAAACTTGGCGGCAACAACACAACAATTCACATTGACGCACGCGGTGCCGACGCTGGCCAGATCGCCATGCTGCGGCAGGAACTGCACTCAATGACCAGCCAGCTTGGCAAAACCGTGCGCGGCATTGTCTCAAATGAAAAACGCGCCAATCCACGAGCCTTTGCATGAACTTTGACTGGCCAAAAGATTTAGACTGGCGACCTGTCGCGGGGCGATTTGCTCTCACGCCGATCAGCCACCACTCGATGTCGCCCTATACTGGTTCCAGCAAGGTCATCAACCTCACGCAAATCTGGCGCACGGAATGGCAGTTCAACGCGAACACTCTTGCCAGCCGGTTTAATATTCAGGGCTTTATTGATGGCCTTGAAGGTGGCGCCAACACGGTCAAGATGTTTGACCCATGGCGCACGAAACCAAAACTGCAAGGCACGTTCACATGGTCAGATGGCACGATCTTTGACGATGGCACGGGCTGGCTTGATGCATGGGCCGTGGTGGTTTTAACCGCTGGCTCGGTTGGCGATAAGACTTTTGCAGTCTCTGGCCTTCCGGTTTCGCAAGCCTGTTTTAGCCGTGGCGATTTAATCGAGATCAATGGCAGCGTTTACGAAATCCGTTATGACGCATCATCCAATTCGAGCGGGCAGGCGTTGCTTTCTATTCTGCCAGGATTACGCGCGGCATGTGCTGTGAGCGATCCAGTGAATGTTTATTTCCCAGCCGTTCAAATGCGTTTGGAAAACTATGCAGGCCAAATGACACGCAGCTTTAATTGGCACGAAGGTTTTTCGCTCACCTTTGTTGAAGATATTCAATGAAGACGCTCACACCGTCGGTTGATGCGGCTATTCGGTCGCCAGCCATGAATGTGGCCTTGCTTGTCGAGATCACCACAACCTATCGCACGGATTATCTTTGGAACGGTTTGGGCTCGCTGGTCTATGGCGCGAAAACCTATCTCGGTTTGGGGCGTTTGGGCCGCATCCAAGGGGCAGGCGGCACAGCCGAAATTCGCACCACCGAAACCAGCTATGAACTTTCAGGCATTGTGGATCTGACCGAGTTAAACGCCTTCCTGTCGGTTCCGGTGCGCGGTGGCACGGCTTTGGCTTATGTTGCAATTCTTGATGATAATGGCCGCATTGTTGATTTCCCGATCTTGTTTGACCAGACGATTCTCGACACGGCCTCGATGTTATGGGCCGAAGATGGCACGGCAACCTTAATGTTGCGCGGCACCAGCGCTGTGTTTGATTTCAGAAAACCACGCGGGCGCTATTTATCGAATGAACAATTGCAGGCCGATTATCCAGGCGACACTGGCTTTGATCGGATTCCGGCCTTGGCTTCTCGGAATGTGACATGGACACAAACTTAATCGAAGCGGCGGTGCGCAAAGCCATGTTTCGTGACTTCAAATGGGGCAGCGATGATTGCTGCACGTTTGCGTGCGATATTATCAAAGAAGTGACGGGCCGCGATCTTATGGCAAAATTGCGCGGCACCTATCACGATGAAATAAGCGCTTATGATGCAATGGGCGGTTGTTTGGTCGCCACGGCCCTGCAAATCGCTCAGGAACAGCGTTTAGAAAAGATCGACTATCCATTCGACAACGCCGCGCTTGGCGTTGTGGCCTCGCCTGTGGGACCAATGTTGGGGCTTTATGTCAAAGGCCGTTTTGTGGTGCGTTCCACAAGGGGAATTACTTATTTGCCAGCCAGTGCAGGCGTTTTGGCGTGGGGTGTTCAATAATGCCAGAACTTATCCCTGCCGGTGCTGCTGTTGCCGCATTTTTTGCAACGCCCGTCGGTGGCTTGTTGCTATCGGCAGCGCTCTCTGGCGCCAGCTTTTTGTTGCAAAACGCGCTGCAATCGCAAACGGCCCAAGCCGATCAGGGCATTCAACAAACCGTTCAAAACTCAATTTATCCCGAACGTTTGATCTATGGCCGCGCTTTGGTGGGTGGTCGATTGTTCTTTCTCGAATGCAAACCACCATGGTTTTATTTGGGCCTTGAAATTGCCAGCCATGAGATCGACGGCATTGATCAGGTTTTGATCAACGGCAACGTGGCCACATTTTCGGGAACATCCAATTCGCCGGTC
>JAYWFC010000046.1:0-2255 GCA_043778995.1 Aestuariivirga sp. | reverse complement strand
AGAAGTGGCGACCAAGCCGGATCAGACGAAAACTCTGGCGTTGGCACTTTTTGTTCGTTGTAACCCGTAATATCCACCGAATAGAGCTGCGGCCCACCAGATTCGCCTGGTTGATCACGAAAGAACATCACAACGCGGCTATTGGGCGACCATGTCGGGCCCTCGTTGTGGAAGCCTTCGGTTAAAATGCGCTCGCCCGAACCATCGGGCGCCATAACGCCAATGGCAAATTTGGATTCGCCTTGTTTGGTGAAGGCAATATATTTTCCATCGGGAGACCACACCGGCGTTGAATATCGCCCCTTGCCAAAGCTTACGCGGTTTTGGTTCGAGCCATCAGAGTTCATCACATAAACTTGCTGGCTGCCGCCACGATCAGATTCAAAGGTGATGCGTGTGCCATCGGGCGAATAGCTCGGCGCTGTATTAATGGCAGGAACGTCGGTGATCTGGCGCATTTGCTTTGAGCGCAAATCCATTTCAAAAATATTGGCGTTTCTGCCATCATCGCTTTGCAGGCTCATCACAACTTTTTGGCCATCGGGCGAAAAGCGTGGCGCAAAACTCATGTTGGGAAAATCGCCCACAATTTCTTTTTGGCCCGTATCAATATTATAAAGATAAACGCGTGAAGCTTCTGTGCCGATGGCGGCATAGGTTATTTCTTGGGTGTTGGGTGAAAAGCGCGGGGTGAGTAAAATTTCATTTCCGCTGGTTAAAGTGCGTGGGTTAAAACCATCTTGGTCCATCATGGCCAATTTTTTCACCCGCGCATTTTTCGGGCCGCTTTCATCCACATAAACCACGCGTGTATCAAAATAAGGGGCAAAGCCGGTAATTTTGTTATAGATCATATCGGCCACCTTGTGGGCCAAGCGGCGGCTGAATTTTGGTGGTGCTGTGAAGCTTGATCCAGCCAAAAAGGCTTGGGTGTTCACATCATAAAGTTTGAAAGCCACAGTCATGCGGCCACCAGATTGGCTCACTTGGCCAATCACCAGCGCTTGGGTTTTAACCTGCTGCCATGATGCAAAATTTGGGTTTTGATCGAAGCTGCCAATTTGTTCGATGAAGCTTTCAGGGGGCAGGGGGGTGAAATAACCTGAACGCGCCAGATCACTGGCGATGATGCTGGAAATGGTGGCTGAATCATTTTCTGTTCCGGCAGCAGCGATGAATGGCGTGATGGCAATGGGCAGCGGGTCAATCTTGCCGCTGGTTACAACACCATTGACAGCAAAGGCTTGGGTTGCGCCACAATATGCCAAGACCAGAAACAAGAAGATGCGCAATTTGGAGGTCATATGAATTCTCACGTGCCCGAAAGTTGGGTGGGGTTGAAGTCTAGCGTATTGTCTTTCCATTGATCATATTGATCAACGGGTAAATCATATTTCTGGCATTCCACAATGGCTGAAATTGCAGCGCGCGCGGTTGCGTCAAACACCGGGTCTCCCCCACCGGATGCCACTTCAGGCACGCCGTTCACCGAACCATCTTGATTGAGCAAAAAGTGAATGGGCACAGAAATGTTGGCCTCTCGGGCGGCAGGCGGAATGTTGAAACACTGCTTCACTTTGCTTACCAATGCCGCTGTCAATGTGGCCGAGTCCGCCGCATCTTTGCCTTGCTGATCTTTTGCGGCTTGTTTAGGCGAACCCTTAACATCTGTTGGCTTTGCGGGGGCAGTTGATTCTCCAGCAATTTTATTCAGCAGGGCTTGGTTTTCGGCCATCAGTTGATCTTGCTTTTTCTTGGCTTCCAACTTTTTGGCTTCAGCTTTCTTTTTATCGTCAGCCTTCTTTTTGTCGTCGATCTTTTTTTGCTCAGCCAATTTCTTTTTTTCGTCAGCTGCTTGCTGGTCAGCAAGTTTCTGCTGATCATCAATCATTTGCTTCAGTGGATCTGAATTCAACGGCGTTAGTTCAGGCGGTTTTGGCTTTGGCGGATCTGGCGTTTTTTCAGGCTCTGGCGGCGGCTGCGTTGGTTCATGGGCTGCAGTTTTCACCTCGTCAGCAACCTTGGGCGCTGGCGGCACATCTTTAACCACTTTGGTTTCTTTGCTGGCGGGCATTGGCGTTGGTGGTGTTGGGTCTTTGGCCAATGCCATTTTCTGGGTTTTGTCTGAAATGGTTGAAATATCCACTTGAATGGATTCAGGTGGTTTTACTTGAAAGGGTTTTGGCGTTGGCAAAACAATCAGCGCCGCCAGAAGAATGGCAGCGTGAAATCCGATTGATATGGCAAACGGCTTT
>JAYWFC010000045.1:0-2266 GCA_043778995.1 Aestuariivirga sp. | reverse complement strand
TCACCCGCGATGGTGATGCGGCGCGTGAATTTGCCCATCAAATTCAAGTGGGCATGGTGGGCATCAACGTGCCAATTCCCGTGCCCATGGCGTTCCACAGCTTTGGTGGCTGGAAGGCTTCGCTGTTTGGTGATCATCATATGCATGGCGCTGAAGGCTTCCGCTTTTACACCAAGCTGAAAACCATCACATCGCGCTGGCCCACAGGCATTCGCGCCGGTGCTGAATTTGTTATGCCCACGATGAAGTAAGACTAAATCCTCTCCCCTAAACGCTTTCGTTTGGGCGAGAGGATTGAAACATTACAAAATGAACTTGCTCAAATCAGTGTTCTTGGCCAGTTCGCCGACGTGTTTGTTCACATAGGCTTGATCGATCACAACGCTTTCGCCGCTTCTGTCGGTTGCAGTGAAGCTCACTTCATCGAGCACGCGTTCCATGATGGTTTGCAAGCGTCGTGCACCAATGTTTTCAACCGATGCGTTGATCTCTGCGGCCAATTTGGCAATGGCCACCACGCCATCATCGGTAAAGTCTAAGCCCACCCCTTCAGTTTCAAGCAGCGCTTTATATTGCTTCACCAAGCTGGTTTCAGGTTCTGATAGAATGCGGCGAAATTCATCCGCGCCCAGCGCTTTCAATTCAACCCGAATGGGCAAGCGGCCTTGAAGTTCTGGAAGCAAATCTGATGGCTTGGCCACGTGAAATGCGCCTGATGCAATGAACAAAATATGATCGGTTTTTACAGGGCCATGCTTGGTGGAAACCGTGGTGCCTTCAATCAAGGGCAACAAATCTCGCTGCACACCTTCGCGCGAAACATCACCACCACCACGGCCTTCGCGAGAGGCGATTTTATCAATCTCATCTAAAAATACGATGCCGTTATTCTCGACACTTTCGATAGCTTCTTGAATAATCTTGTCTTGATCAAGAAGTTTTTCGCTTTCTTCGGCCATTAAAATTTCATGGGCTTGGGCCACAGAAACTTTGCGCGCCTTGGTGCGATTGCCAAATGCCTTGCCCATCATATCTGAAATGTTGATGATAGAGGCAGAGCCACCGGGCATTCCAGGAATGTCAAAGCTAGGGGGGCCGCCTGTATCACTCACCTGGATTTCGATTTCCTTCTGGTCAAGCTCGCCATTACGCAATTTTTTCCTGAATGAATCGCGCGTTGCTTCTGAGGCGTTTTCGCCCACCAGCGTGCTGACCACGCGGTCTTCTGCTGCGGCGTGGGCTGCGGCTTCAACATCTTTTTTACGCGCGGCCTTCACCATGCCAATTCCGGCTTCAACCAGATCACGCACAATCTGATCAACATCGCGGCCCACATAACCCACTTCCGTGAATTTGGTGGCTTCCACTTTTAAAAATGGCGCATTGGCCAATTTTGCCAAGCGTCTGGCAATTTCAGTTTTGCCAACGCCTGTTGGCCCAATCATCAAAATATTTTTGGGAACCACATCTTCACGCATCTGGCCTTTTAACTGTTGCCTGCGCCAACGATTGCGCAAAGCAATGGCCACGGCGCGTTTGGCATCGTGTTGCCCAATAATATAGCGATCAAGTTCAGAAACAATTTCGCGCGGTGTAAAGTTCGTCATGTGTTGAGAATCTCGATGGTTAAATTGCCATTGGTATAAACACAAATCTCGGCGGCTATCGCCATGGCTTTGCGGGCGATCGTTTCAGCGTCTATGTCTGTGTCCATCAAAGCGCGGGCAGCCGCCAAGGCGTAATTGCCGCCAGAACCTATCGCCACAACACCATGTTCAGGCTCCAACACATCGCCTGTGCCTGTAAGAACCAGAGATACATTTTTGTCGGCCACAATCATCATGGCTTCCAACCTTCGCAAATAACGATCGGTGCGCCAGTCTTTGGCCATGTCCACGCAAGCTCTAGTAAGCTGCCCGGGGAATTTTTCAAGCTTGCCTTCCAAGCGTTCAAACAGCGTCATGGCATCTGCGGTGGCGCCGGCAAAGCCTGCAATCACGCTGCCATCGCCCAAGGGCCGCACTTTGCGAGCGTTGCCCTTCATAATCGTTTGGCCCATGCTCACTTGGCCATCACCCACGATGATGGCCTTGCCGCCTTTGCGCACGCCTAAAATTGTTGTGCCGTGCCAGTTTGTTGGATCGCTCATTCAAACACCTCTGATGCATCATGTAAGGCTTTGTTTGCCGAACTTAAACCCCTGTATGGCCAATTTATGTTGCGTCTGCTAAGACGCGCCTCTTCACAGGGTATAAACCATGCGCAA
>JAYWFC010000044.1:0-16225 GCA_043778995.1 Aestuariivirga sp. | reverse complement strand
TGCCATTCGGGTTCACAATTAAAGTCAATTGCTTTCAGGAGAATATGACATGTTTGATTATACCCCCCTTTATCGGTCCTCAGTTGGGTTCGACCGGTTGTTCCGTTTGCTGGATGAAGCTGCATCCGTGGAAACAAATTCATACCCGCCATATAATATTGAGCGTTTGGGAGAAGATGAGTACCGCATCACCATGGCTGTTGCCGGATTTGGCCCGCAGGATGTGAACATTGAAGCCAAAGGTAACACGCTGACTGTGACTGGCAAGAAAGCTGACAAGCCCCAAAATACAGCCGAAGTACTGCACCAAGGTATTGCTGCTCGTGGCTTTGAACGCCGTTTCCAATTGGCCGATCATGTCGAAGTGAAAGGTGCAGATATGGATAATGGCCTGTTGCACATTGCCTTGAAGCGCGAACTTCCTGAAGCCTTGAAGCCACGCCAAATTCCTATTGGTGCAACGCCAAAATTGAAGGCGATTGAAACAACCAAGGCCGCTTAAAACTTTTTCACTTAAATGTTTTGAGACGAGAGGCGTGGGGCAACCCGCGCCTCACTTTCTTTTGCGGCCAAATAGGTAAAGCCCAAAGCCACTGCGGCCACACCTGCGGCTGCGCCATAAATTGCGTTCAAGCCATAGTTTTGCGCCAACATGCCAAGGCCAATGGGAAGAAAAATGCGCGGTGCTCCGCCCACGGCCGACACAAAGGCCAAGGCCGTGGCGCGTGCTTCAGGCACCAAGCGTGCTGTGATTGAAAACAGACAGGGGAAAATTGATGCAAGGCCAATGCCTGCCGTTGCAAAAGCCAGGACGGAAATTGTAAACCCTGGCGTTGTGGATAAAACAGCCAGACCCAAAATTGCCACGGCCAAAGATGCCATCATCAATTTGAAATCTCCAAACCTGGCGCGTAAGCGATCTGCGAAAAGGCGCATTGTGCCATTGCAAAACCCATAGAATGTAACCCCCAAGCCACTATAGGCGGCAAGGCTTGGAGCAAGTTCAGACAGCAAGCGGCCAGACCATTGAATGCAGGTTAATTCACACGCCACATTCAACCCCAACACGATGCCGATGAACACCAGAATTTTAATCGGCAATTTTGCAGGCTTGGGTTTTTCTTCATGCGTAACAACGGCGCGGTGGGCGATGGTTTTGTGAATGGCATAAAGCGCCAAGGCCACAATGGGCACAGGCGGCAACAGGCCCCACAAGGGGCCAAACCAGATTGCGATGGTGCTGCCAATAATGCTGAAGAACGCAATGGAAAAAAGGGCCGCACCATGAAAGGATGAAAAGATGGGTTTGGGTGAAGCATGTTCCACCACAGCGCCTTCAGCGTTCATAAATAAATCAAGGCCACCCAAAGCAAGATTGAACAACACAATGGCAGCGGCAAAACTGAACACGGATTGTGCGGTGAGGGTTGCAATCAAGCCCGCAACCGTCATCGGCAAGATGAACAGCAACACGCTGCGATGATCAAAATGGCGGTTGATAAATCCACCAAGGCCCATAACCAAAATGTTCGATAACATGCCCAAGGCCGCCATATAGCCAAAGATAAGCGGGGTGACGCCCGCTTGCTTTTGCAACACGGCCAAGGCACCCACGTTGATGCCCACAACGGCACCAAAGGCAATGAAGGTGAGCGTGATTGTGGCGCGCGGCGTGAAGTTCATTTAGCCACGGCCGACCAATGGCATTTTGGTGGCCATCACCGTCATATGCAAAACATTTGAATCCAGTGGAAGCGACGCCATGAATACAATGCTTCTGGCCACGTCTTCCACATCCATCGTGGGCTCTGGCTTAATGGTGCCATCAGCTTGGGGTACACCGCCGCTCATCCGCGCTGTCATGGCAGAGGCCGCATTGCCAATATCAATTTGCCCACAGGCAATATTATATTTGCGACCGTCAAGACTTGCGGATTTGGTAAGGCCAGAGATGGCGTGTTTGGTTGCTGTGTATGGCGCAGAATTGGGCCTTGGGGCTTGCGCTGAAATTGAGCCATTGTTGATGATGCGCCCACCTTGGGGAACCTGTTGCTTCATCAATTTGAACGCCTGTTGCGTGCATAAAAATGGGCCGGTGAGGTTCACGTTCACCACATTTTGCCATTGTTCGAATGTGAGATCTTCCAACATCACCGTGCCTGGTGCGCCGGTTCCTGCGTTGTTGAACAAGACATCAAGGCGGCCGAATTTTTGTTGGGTGGCGGCAAAAAGCTCAGCCACCGATGTGGCATCTGCCACATCAGTCGAAAAACATAATGTGTCTGTGCTGATCAGTTTTGCAGTTTCTTCCAGCGCATCAAGCCTTCGGCCCGCCAGCACGATGTTATAGCCTGCCTTGCTCAACGCAATTGCGCAGGCGCGGCCAATGCCTGAACCTGCACCCGTTACCATTGCAACCTTCATGCTTTTGCCCTGTTCCATGCTTCAACCAAACTGTTTGCGGATTTTGCCACATCAGCAATTTTCATTCCGGGCTTATAGAGCGATGAGCCAATGCCAAAGCCAGATGCGCCAGCGCCCAACCAATCGGCCATATTGTCAGGTGTTACGCCGCCCACGGCAAACAGCTGAACGTGTTTTGGAAGCACTGCCTTCCATGCCTTGATTGTGGCAGGGCTTGCGGCCTCTGCCGGAAATAATTTCAAATGATTGGCACCCGCTTTAATGGCTGCGAAAGCTTCTGTTGGTGTGAACACACCGGGCAAGGGAACCATGCCCATTTTAACGGCAAGGCTTATGACCTCTGGGTTACAATCAGGTGACACCGATATTTGCCCGCCGTGGTGTTTTAATAAATTTACATCTTGCGTTGAAAGCACCGTGCCTGCACCCACAACCAGTTCTGTGCGAAAAGCGTTGGATAATTTTTCAATCGAGATAAACGGATCAGGCGAATTCAACGGCACTTCAACAATGCGAATGCCTGCTTGATGCAGCGCTGTTGCCACATCCACCACTTCAGCGGGGGTTACACCGCGCAAAATGGCAACGATGCCACAGGCCTTTATGGCGTGTTCAAGGTTCATCAGATTACTCCTGCCTGCATGGCGATGATGCGCTGGCCATAGACCCCGCAGAGCGGATCGCCAAGGGATACGTTAAAGCCTGCCATTTTCAATGCTGTTACATAATTGCCACCCACACTTGGCGAACCCAAAACCTGATAGGCCGCAGATGTGTTGTGGTGCTTTGTGGCGTGAGCCACTTCTTGGCCAATCAGCAGGCCTGAAAGATAGCTCGAAAGGCTTGTTGGTTTTATGGTGTTGAACAAGCCTAAGCTTCGCACCGAAAACAGCAGGTGCAGAATTCCTGCCGGATCAGCAAAGGATTTTTCAACACCCTGTTTGAAGGCGGATTCATCTTTTTCATCACCCGTCATCAGGCGGCCCAAGATGGAATGGTTGCGATAAAGGCCAAAGGTTTCGCCTGTCATATAGGTTGCAAAACTGGTGATCTGGCCTTGGTTCACATCAATGATTTTTGAATGCGTGCCCGGCGTTATAATATGTGTTGCTCCATTTTGTAGAGATCCGATCACTTGGGTTTCTTCGCCGCGCAACACATCATGGGTGATCGATGCGCTGTTGTGATGAAGGCCGGTGATAAAATGAATGGCGCGGCCTGATGTGGTTTTGTGAAGCGTGATGGCCTTGGCCAATTCACCAGCACCGGCTGGGCAATCGACATAGGCACATTCAACCCAGCCTTGGCGCGAGGTTATCATGCCTGATGCCACCACGGGCAGCGCCTTATCCCATGCGCCGATATGATGTTCCAGCACGGCTTCAAACGCGCCATCTTTCACCGCCATGATGCCTTCGGGGGCGGCCACTTGGTCAATCACTTTGCCTGCGGCATCAACATGATAGGCGCGGAAGGATGTGGTTCCCCAATCCAGTGCGATGAAAGGCTTGGTCATTGCAGCAAGCCAAACTTATTTTTGGCAAAGCCTTTGACGTGGGGATCAAAACAAAACAGGCCGCCTTGCAAGGGGTGTTTATCCAACACGTCTTGGGCCACGTTGGCGGCCGAGGAGGTGACATAAAGCGTTGATAATTCGGCCCCGCCAAACACCACACACGTTGGGCGGGTTACAGGCATATCCACGACGCGATCAATGCGGCCTTTGGGATCAAAGCGCAGCACACATGAACCATCCCACCGCGCACTCCATAAATATCCTTCAGCATCAATCGTTGCGCCATCAGGATAACCATGGGCCTTAGTGTCGTTGAACACGCGTTGGTTTGAAATTTCACCGTGGGCCAGATCGTAATCAAAGGCCCAGATGATTTGGGCGCGGCTGTCGCTGAAATAAAATGTTTTGTTGTCGGGCGACCAGCAGGGGCCGTTAGACACGCCAACATTATCGAACATCAGTTTTGAAACGCCATCTTGGCCCACACGGTAAAGCGCGCCGGAATTTTGCGTGATGTCAAGATCGGTTCCATCAGCAGCGATATTCTGTTGCATGGTGCCGAACCAAAAACGGCCCGCCGCATCACAGGCAGCATCATTGCCGCGGTTCTGCGGCCTATCAATTTCGGGCCTGACAAAATCTTTCAAAGCGCCAGTGGATGGATCAAAAAAATAAAGCCCATGTTCGCCACCCATTAAAATGAGATTATTTCGCGCCAACGCAAAGCAGGTGAGGATTATTGGAAATGTCCAATGGCGGGTTGCACCAGTCACGGGATCAAGAACGTGAAGCTTTGAAATGGGCGCAATATCAAGCCACCAGAGGCATTGGCCTTCAACATCCCACAGGCAGCCTTCGCCCAATTTATTTTTGGCTTCAAGAATGCAGGTGATGGCGGCTTTGGGCATAAACCCTTCTAGCGAATGCGAAGCGTTTCGCCAATATCAGGAACCAGAAAATCTTCCTGATTTAAAGTGTTTTCAGCAAGGGCTTCTGCCAGCGCCAGCACAGGCGCATCAATGGCCTCATCGGTTAGTTGCACCGTGCCATGATGAATGGCCAAACTAGTTTTGCTTTTAAGATCAAGGTGAGCTTTGACAGCTTCTTCTGGGTTCATGTGCTGGGCTGCCATGAACCAGCGCGGCTCATAAGCACCAATGGGAATGAGCGACAGCCGCGGGGGCCCAAAAGTTTCATGCACCTCACGAAAATGTTCGCCTGTGCCATAGCCAGAGTCTGCGCCGAAATAGATGATACCCTGCGGCCCTTCAATGACGAAGGCGGCCCAGAGCGATTTATTGGTGTCGCGAAAGCTGCGCTTAGACCAATGCAACGCTGGCATGGCTGTTATGTTTATCTGGCCCAGCTGATGCGATTGCCGCCAATCCAATTCAACAGCTTGAAAGAATGGAACACGGCGGCCATTTTCCAACGGGGTAATTAATTTGGCTTGGTGATTTTTGGCCAAGGCTTTTAAGGCTGGCCTGTCCAAATGATCATAGTGATTGTGGCTGAGAAGTATCACATCAATCGGCGGCAAATCTTTCAGCGCAATGCCCGGCTTGCGCACGCGCTGAGGGCCTACAAATTGAGACGGGCTGGCGCGATTTGAAAAAAATGGATCAGTTAAAATATTCAAACCCGCGGTTTGGATGAGCACCGTGGAATGGCCCACCCATGTGGCTGAAATATCATGGCCCAACACTTTTTGAGGCGGCGGCGGATAGGTTCTATTTTCAATGGCGCTTGGCCATTTTTGTTTAAGGCCGTTTCTCTGCCACTTCATAACATCGGCAAATGAAGCCTCACCCCGTTGGCCGGGCAAGTGAAAACGACCGTCGCGTTTTTCGTAATTCATGGAACCGCCGATAAAAATATAAATGCACCAAAGATCACCAGATGCACGGCACCTTGCAAAATTGTGGTGCGGCCTGTGGCCAATGTGACTGAGCTGACAAAGACCGAAAGAATAAGCAAGGCTGTTGATTGTGGGCTTAAGCCCAAAGCGAGTTTTTCATTCGTCCAGATTGAATAGGCCGCAAGCGTTGGAATGGTTAAGCCAATGGTGGCAATGGCTGAGCCCAAGGCAAGGTTCAAACTGGTTTGCAATTCATTGTTGCTGGCCGCGCGAATGGCCGCCATGCCTTCAGGCAACAACACCAAAAGCGCAATCACCACGCCCACAAAGGTGGAAGGCAAGCCAGCCGCAATGATCATTTCATCAATGGGGCCTGAAAGCGTTTTGGCAATCAACACCACCACAACCAGAGAAACCAAAAGCAGAGTTGAACTTAAACCCACGGTGCGCGGCATGGGCCGAATTGCGCTGTGGGCTTCGGCTTTGGAAAGAGAGGGCACAAAATATTCACGGTGGCGCACCGTTTGCACAAAAACGAAAATGCCATAGAGCACCACACTGATGATGCCCACAAAAGCCAATTGCGATGCAGAATAATAGGGGCCTACGGCGGACAGCGTGTAGTTGGGCAAAATCAACGCCAAGCAGGCCAGCGTGGCCAACACGCTCAACGCCGATGTGGCACCATCCAGCTTGAAGGCCTGTTCATGGTGGCGCGCACCGCCCACCAGCAAGCACAGGCCAACAATGCCGGTGAGCACGATCATCACGCCTGAAAAAACCGTGTCGCGGCCAATAAATTCAGCGCCGACTTTGCCTGACGACATTTGCGAAATGATCAAGGCCGCTTCAATCACGGTGACGGCCAATGCCAGAATGATGGAGCCAAAAGGTTCGCCCACACGAAGGGCCAACACCTCGGCATGATGCACGGCCGAAAACACCGCCATGCCCAGAAGCAAAGCCTCAACAGCGATGAGAGAAAAATTTTGTTCGGGCAGAAGATGAATAAATTTCAAAACCAAAAGCACGCAGGCACAAGCCACACCCGCCACCAAAAGCCATGGTACGTTGTCAATTTTTTCGGTGTTGTGTGCCATGGTTTTTGTTCAATCGAATCTCTCTTCTGGACACGCTAAACAGAGATGGCGAATTTGGCCAGCCCGCATTTGGGCTGGCCTGATTTGTGAGACTAGACTGTTCGCAGATACCATTCAAAATCGCGAACCGTGGGTTCAGCAAAGAACCTGTCGGCTTCAACTTCCTTCAGCGTTGCGAAGGTATCAACAAATTCTTTGCCGAAATATTCTTTCAGAATCGACGCGCGGAAAAACGCGTCGATGGCTTCAAACCAATTGCCCGGAATGTGCTTGGCGCGGCGTTCATAACCGTTGCCCGTTATGGGTGCACCGGGATCAATCTTTTCAGTAATGCCATAATGCATGCCCGCCAAAATGGCGCCCATGACCAGATAAGGGTTGGCATCAGCGCCTGAAGGCCGGTGTTCAATGCGGCAAGAGTTGGCCGAGCCTGCTGGCACGCGCAAGGCCACAGTGCGGTTGTTGATGCCCCAGGTTGCGGCCACGGGCGCATAAGATGAACGGCGGAAGCGGCGATAAGAATTGGCATTGGGCGCAAAAATCAACATGGATTCCGCCATGGTGGTTTTCAATCCGCCAATGGCATTGAGCAGCAATTCATTGGTGGTTGGATCTTCAGCGGCAAATAAGTTTTGGCCGTGTTCATCTTCCAAGCTCACATGAATGTGCATGCCGCTGCCTGTCCAATCCGCATAGGGTTTGGCCATGAATGTGGCGCAGAGGCCATGCTTTTCAGCGGTGGCCTTGATCAGGCGTTTGAGCATAATGCCTTCGTCACACGCATCCAAAATATCGGTGCGGTGGCGCAGGACGATTTCCATTTGGCCCGGGCCATATTCTGAAATCAAAGTTTTGGCGGGCAAATCTTGAATTTCGCAAAAGGCATAAAGGTCTTTAAAGAAAGGCGCAAAATCATCCGTGTCTTGCAAGTGATAGGCTTGATGATGCTTGGGGCGATGTTCATTGACCAAGGCTTTGGGCGAAGCTGGAACACCTTCAAAAGCTGATTTTCTGTCCATCAAATAAAACTCAAGTTCAACAGCACCCACCGGGTTCATGCCCAGTTCTTCTTTGAAGCGTTTGACAATGCGTTGCAGGGCGTTTCGTGGATCAGCATAATGCGGCACGCCATTCAAATCATGCACATGGGCTGTATATTGCGCGGTTGGCTCTTCAAGCCAAGGCACACGCACAAAAGTTCCGGGCACAGGCCACAAGATTAAATCACGGTCGCCCTCATCAAACACCAAGCCGGTTTCAGGCACGTCTTGGCCTGTTACATCCAGCACCAAGGCTGAGATGGGAATGAAACGACCATCGTTCCATGCCGGGATCACTTCATCACGGCGCAGAACTTTGCCGCGGATGACGCCGCACATATCTGTCCAAATCACTTGGAAAGATACGATATCAGGATTGGCATCCAAGAATTTTTCAGCTTCAGCGCCAAGGCGCGGGGTTACAATACCCATTATAGTCTCCAATTCAGTTCAGAAGCTCTGTCACACAGGCTTCAAGATTTTTAATCAGATGTTCGATTTGTGCTTCACTTGTTGCAGGGCAGATCAACATCATATTATGGAACGGTGTGATGACCACACCGCGATTGAGCAGAAAATGATGCACGGCCTGATCAACGGGCTGGTGGATCACTTGGGCAGCTTCAAAGCCATTGTCTGGAGGTTTCTCCACGCACATAAATTCAACGCGAGAGCCTACGCGTGTCACATGCCATGGCAAGGAATGTTTGTTGATAAGATCAGCGATGCCGCGTTCCAAACGCTGGGCCTTTATAATAAGCGCGTTAAAAACTTCGTCCGTGAAAAATGTTTCCAAGGTGGTTTTGATCATGGCCAGTTGAATGCGGCTGCCAGACAGGGTTGTGCCAATGCCAGAGCGGCCGGGGCCACGGTGTTTTAAATAATCAGCAATGCGCGCGGCCACTTCTGTTGAAAAGCCATAGACGGCGGCGGGAATTCCACCCGCGATGGGTTTACCAAACACCAAGCCATCTGGCAAAATGCCGGCAGATTTTGCATAGCCGCCGGGGCTAGATGTCAACGTGTGGGTTTCATCAAAAATCAGCAACGTTCCAGTTGATTTCGTCAGTGCACGGAGGGTTTTAAGAAACCCTTCATGGGGCAACACCATGCCGACATTGGTCATAATCGGTTCGGCCAACACTAAAGCTACATCGTGATCTTTAAGGGCCGCTTCCAAAGCCGCCACATCATTGAACTCAATCACTTTGGTGTGCTCAGTTAAATCCCGTGGTTCGCCGACTAAGCCTTCAACCATTTGAATTTTGCCATGATCGGCGGTGACAAACGTATCATCCACACAGCCATGATAGGCATGGTTGAAAATCAAAATCTTGCTGCGGCCCGTGATGGCGCGGACCCAGCGGATGACAGCGCGGTTGGCATCTGATGCCGTTGCTGTCACTTGCCAAAACGGCAGACCGAAACGGTTCTCCAGAAGCTGACCAACCACCGCTGCATCTGGCGATGGCAACATGGTGGTGATACCGCGGGAACCTTCAAGCCTTAAACATTCCGCAATGGCAGGCGGGGAATGGCCGAACATGGCGCCGGTGTCGCCCAAGCAAAAATCGGCAAGCTGATGGCCATCAACATCATTTAATGTGCTGCCCGTGGCTTCTTCCACAAACAGCGGAAAGGGCAAATCCCAATCCACCATCCAATGCATGGGAACGCCACGCAGCCAATTCTGTGAAGCCTTCAGCGAGAGCGCCTGTGATTTTGGGTTACGTTGGACATAGAGCTTTGATTCCCGCCCCAACATGGCCTTTATGGCGCTGTCCGCTATTTTTGACTTCAAGATATACCTATTGGTTGTTGACGATGGCTTGCTTCTAGCGGGCGGCGTGGGCTAAACCAACCCCCAAGCTTCGCACTGCACCATAAGGGGTTAAAATGAGCCGGATTGTTTATGTGAATGGGGAATATTTGGCTGAAAAAGACGCCAAGATTTCAGTGTTTGATCGCGGCTTTTTGTTTGCCGATGGGGTTTATGAAGTAACGCCCATCGTGAATGGCAAGTTGGTGGATTATGGCCCGCATATGGAACGGTTGGCGCGCTCGCTTTCCGAACTTAAAATGGCCTGGCCCTGCTCGGTTGAAGAACTGACCAAAGTGCATGAAGAACTGATTGCACGCAACAGTTTGAAAGAAGGCATTATCTATATGCAGATTACGCGCGGCATTGCGGATCGCATGTTCAATTTCCCCAAAGAGATTACATCATCACTGGTGGCATTCCCACAGGTGATGAGCTTGACAGACAATCCCAACGCCAAGGTTGGCGTTAAGGTGATTACAACGGCTGATATTCGCTGGCTGCGGCGCGATATTAAATCTGTGATGTTGTTGGCCCCTGTGCTTGGCAAGCAAGAGGCTTATGAAAAGGGCGCTGCTGAAGCATGGATGGTGGAAGATGGATTTGTGACTGAGGGCACATCATCCAATGCTTATATTGTGAAGGGCAACAAGGTTATTACCCGACCCTTGTCCAACCGAATTTTGGCGGGCTGTACACGCCGCGCATTGTTTCGCTTGGCAGCAGAACATGGCGTGGAAGTGGAAGAACGCCTGTTCACGCCCGAAGAAGCTTACGCAGCCGATGAAGCGTTTTTGACATCAGCCTCGCAATTCGTGATGCCGATTGTGGAGATTGACGGGCACCGCGTTGGCGGCGGCCAAGTGGGCCCCGTGGTACGGAAAATGCGCGAGCTGTTTTTGGAAGAGGCGCAGAGGTAGATACTAACATAATGGACATTGAGCAAATCGAAAAGCGACTCCAGCAAAACTTCGATCTCCATCTGCGTGATGCCGCAATTAGAGCCTCAAATATTAGATTTCAAAATATCATTCCAATGTATTGGTTTTCATCCGCGGTATCGCAAAGCCACCAGTTGTTCATTCAAGGAAATTTCTACGCGGTGATAACTACGTCTCAAGCTTATATTGAAGCACTTGGAAAGTTTCTCTGCGAGAAGAATATTTTGAAGGCAGCAAAAAATGATGCCGTTAAAGACTGGGAGTTCTTGTTCAAGAAAAATATCATTCACTCTGATACTCTCAAAGCGGCGCGCTCTATTTATACTGGGCGAAATGATTTTCATCACATGAATAAATTTGTCGAAACTAATTATCAAAAACTGAGTGAAATAGCTTTGGACTGTTTAAACAATATATGTACAATTGAAACCGACGTCTTTGCCTACGAATTTGATAATGGTAAGTTGATACCTCGAACGCCAAAGTATTGGCCGCACCTCGATGGCTCTAACCAAGCGAGCGTGTTCATAAGAAATATTTGATGTGAAGTATTAATTGATCAATTTCACTCGTTCACTTCTTCTCGCACAACCCTTGCGGCATAACACGAAAGATATCTATTTTTGAAATATGTGATCATTTTTTCGGCTGTGACGCCTCAGAAGATTGATCGGTACAAATCTTTGAGTTAAAATGAATATCTAACGCGGGCGTAGTTCAGTGGTAGAACATCCGCTTCCCAAGCAGAATGTCGTGGGTTCGAGTCCCATCGCCCGCTCCACTTTTTTTTAAGTGTGGTGCGGAAGCCCCTCGTATCCGTCATCCCCGCGAAGGCGGGGATCCAGCTAGTTAAAGTGTGAGAACGTGAAAAGAAGCGGGATCCCCGCCTTCGCGGGGATGACGGCTAAAGTGAAGTAGCAGTCATGGCCGGTTTTTCACCACCATAGGCCCAGTTTAACAGTTGCACGGTGTGAACGACCGGAATTTTTGACACGCTTTGCAATTGTTTGATGCAGCCGATGTTGCCTGTGGCGATTGCCTCAGGTTCTAATATTTCCAGCGATTTTATTTTTTTATCGCGCAGCTGTTTGGAAATTTCTGGCTGGAGGATATTATAGGTTCCAGCTGAACCGCAACACAGATGCGCATTTTCAGGCTCACTCACCACAAAGCCTGCTTGCTCCAAAAGCTTTTGCGGCAAGGTTTTGATCTTCTGGCCATGTTGTAACGAACAGGCCGAATGATAGGCCACACGCATATTCATTTGGGTGCTGCTTAGATTCAACGTGGCCAGATATTCAGTGATGTCGAAGGTTTTGGCGCTGATGGTTTGGGCTTTGCTCGCATAAGCCACGTCATTGCGCAAGCTGAAGCCATAATCTTTAATCGTTGTGCCACAGCCCGATGCTGTGATGATGACGGCATCAACATTATCATCCGTCCACTGATCAATTGTGGCTTTGGCACGGCGCAGGGCATCATGGTCTTTGCCCATGTGGTGGGTGAGAGAGCCGCAACAACTTTCGCCACGGCTCACCACAACTTCAACGCCCAAACGATTGAGCAATTGAATGGTTGCGGCATTGATTGCAGGATCAAGCACGCTTTGCACACAGCCTTGCAGCAACGCCACGCGGGCTTTTTTGGCACCAATGGCCGGATAGGTTCCTGGCAATCCAATGGCCATGGGGCGCGGCAATGTTGATGGCGACAAATCCAATGCCGCCCGCAGACGACCCGTGGTGAAAGGTGCAAACAGTTTTGCCACGCGGGTTAAAACTATGGACGCACGAAACAATTTGGGGCGCGGCATGATGAAGGCCAGCGCATTGCGCAACGCACGTTCAAACAGCGGGCGTTTATAGGTGTTTTCAATATGCACACGGGCATGATCCACCAAATGCATATAGTTGACCCCCGAGGGGCATGTTGTCATGCACGACAAGCAGGACAAACAACGATCAATATGTTTCACGGTATCTGCTGTGGCGGGGCTGCCTTTTTCCAACATTTCTTTCATCAAATAAATGCGGCCGCGCGGGCTGTCGTTCTCATCGCCCAACAACACATAGGTGGGGCACGTGGCTGTGCAAAAGCCGCAATGAACGCAGGCCCGCAACACATCATTGCTGGCGGCGATTTGAGGGTCTTGCAATTGTTCGGGCGTGAAAGACGTTTGCATTTAAAATTCTTTATACATGCGTTTAGGATTGAAAAGACCTTTAGGGTCAAAGCTGAATTTTATGCGCATCGACAGTTCATGCAAAGCTTGCGCCTGTGGGTGAAACACATCAAGGGCGGCGCGGGTTTTCTCATCAGCTCTGAACAGCGTGGCATGGCCTTGGGGAATGGCATTTCGAATTGTTGTGGAAGTTTTGAGTTCAGGCGCATGGGCCAACCAGATGAGGCCGCCTGCCCAATCCAAATAATAGTCAAAGGCGAAGTGTCTTTCCAAATCTGCAATCACTTTTGGTGAAGCGCTTGGCGGCACAGAAATTTTCCAAATATGATGATGGGGCAATTTTGCGAAGGGTTCAACATTGCTGAGCGATTGCCAAAGTTGTGATGATGGTTTTTGCAAAAGTTTTTCTGTTGGCACATTGAGGAGTTGAACCAGTTTCTCAAACCGATAAGCAATGGATGGTGTGAAGCCTTCAAGGCGAAGATAAACACCCTGCCCCGGAACGAACGCTGCTGATGAAACTTCGCATGAAGATTGCAGGCTAAGCGCCATCAATCGCACGGCTTCTGCTGGCTGTTGGCACTTCACGTGAAGGGTTGTTTCATCCTCAGGTTTTGGTTGAACTTTAAAAATAACCGCAGTGAAGCAACTTAATGTGCCGTATGAACCAGCCATAAGCCTTGGCACATCATAGCCTGTTACATTTTTAACAACACGCGCACCCGCCTTGAAAATTTCGCCGCGGCCCGAAATTCCGTTAAGGCCCAAGATATGATCGCGCGCCGCACCAGCCTTGAGACGACGCGAACCAGAGTGATTGCAGGCCAGAAGGCCACCCAAACTGCCTGAATGTTTGGCACCCAAAATCACAGAATAATCTGGAGGATCAAACGCCAGCATTTGGCTTTTCTTGCTCAACAATTTTTGAACATCGGCCAGCGTGGTTGCGGCACCTGCTTCGAGGATCAATTCCTCTGGCTCATAGGCGATGACAGAATTGAACTTCGACAAATCAAGTGGCGTGGCGACAATAGGCCGGCCCAAGCCGCGCTTTGTGCCAGTGCCGATAATTTCAAAAGGCGCTGATGCACTTTTGACCATATCTGAAAGTTCGTTTTCAGATGCAGGCTTCATTGTTAGAATCTTGGCAAATCTGGGAAGGGCAAGGCGTTGCCACGCACGATCATTTTGCCACCTTCCGCACAGGTTTTAAGCGTTGGAAATACTTTGCCGGGGTTAAGCAGATTATAGGGATCAAAGGCGCATTTGATGCGCAGTTGCTGATCAAGATCAATCTCTGAAAACATTTCGGGCATAAGATCACGCTTTTCAACGCCCACGCCATGTTCGCCCGTGAGCACGCCACCGACTTTGACACACAGGCGCAAAATATCGGCACCAAAATCTTCAGCGCGTTTAAGCTCGCCCTCTTGGTTTGCATCAAACAAAATCAACGGATGTAAATTGCCGTCGCCTGCATGAAACACATTGGCCACACGCAGATTGTGTTTCTTAGAAAGCTTAGCCATGCCTTTGAGAACCTCAGGCAATTTTTTGCGCGGGATGGTTCCATCCATGCACATATAATCGGGCGATATGCGGCCAATGGCGGGAAAGGCTGCCTTGCGGCCTGCCCAAAATAAAATACGCTCAGCTTCTGAATTTGAAATGCGAATATTGGCGGCACCATTGGTTTTGGCAATGGCTTCAACTCGCGCAATCAAATGATCCACTTCCACCTGTGGGCCATCAAGCTCCACAATCAACAGCGCTTCAACATTCAAGGGATAGCCCGCATGAACAAAATCTTCCGCGGCTTTGATGGCAGGCCTGTCCATCATTTCCATGCCGCCGGGGATGATACCGGCACTGATCACATCAGCCACGCATTGGCCCGCGGCTTCTGATGTTTTAAAGCCGATCAAAATAGCGCGTGCCGTTTCGGGCTTGGGGATGATCTTAACGGTCACTTCCGTCACAATGCCCAACAGGCCTTCGGAGCCTGTCATCAGGCCCAAAAGATCATAGCCCTCAGCATCGCAATGTTTGCCACCAAGGCGGATGACCTCACCCGTGATCAACACCATTTCGAGGCCGAGAATGTTGTTTGTGGTGAGGCCATATTTTAAACAATGAACACCGCCCGAATTTTCTGCCACGTTGCCGCCAATGGTGCAGGCGATTTGTGATGATGGGTCAGGCGCATAATAAAAGCCCTTGTGTTCAATCGCTTTGGTGATGCCTAAATTGGTGACACCCGGCCCACACACAACGCAGCGATTTTCAAAATCAATATCCAATATTTTGTTGAACTTGGCGAGCCCCAGCAAAATGCCATCTTCCAACGGAAGTGCGCCGCCTGATAATGATGTGCCAGCACCGCGCGGCACAACTTTGATATTATGCGCATGAGCATATTTCAAAATTTGTGAAATCTGTTCAACCGTTTCAGGCAAGACAACAACCATGGGAATTTGTTTATAGGCGGTGAGACCATCAGATTCATAAGGGCGCATTTGAATGGCGCTATCAATCACATGTTGAGTGATTTGTTTTAATGCGGCGACAATTTCAGCACGCTTTTCCAAAACTGTTGGGCTAGGTTTTGGCATTAACATGATGAGTGAACCTTAACACCTGCAACATAGGTTGCGGCTACGGCCCTATCATCACCCAACAATGCCAAGGCGAACAATACATCCTCAAGAGACGATGAAAGTTCATGGCGGCTTTTCAAAACGTCAGTTGCTTCAGCGTCCAGCACGATCACATCAGCGAATTTGCCAATGTCGAGGCTTCCGATTTCGTGGTCAATTTTCAAGCGGCGGGCATTGCCCAATGTTGCCATGTGGAACAATTCTGTGGCTTTTAATTTGCGCCCGCACAGCATTTGCACTTTGTAGGTTTCGCCCAAGGTTTGCAGCATGGAATAGCTGGTGCCGCCGCCGATATCTGTGGCGATGCCACATTCAACACCTTGCAAATGATGCATCGACATCAGGCCAGAGCCTAGAAAATTATTCGACGTGGGGCAATGGATAACGCTTGAACCTGCATCGCTTAAACGGCGCACTTCGCTCGGTGAAAGATGAATGCCATGGGCAAACAGGCTGTGATCTGTAACCAGACCAAAGCGCTCATACACTGCTGTATAATCTTGATCATTTGGGAAGAGTGATTTCACCCAAGCGATTTCGGCTACACTTTCGGAAAGATGCGTTTGCATCAATGCGCCCGGGCAAGACCTTAAAACTTCGCCAGCAAGGTGAAGTTGATGATCTGTGGATGTGATGGCAAAGCGTGGCGAGACTGCATGGCGCAACCGACCCTTGTTGTGAAAGGTGG
>JAYWFC010000043.1:0-2307 GCA_043778995.1 Aestuariivirga sp. | reverse complement strand
TCAACCATGTTGCCTTGCAGCCTGCGAAACCGCGCCAACGCATTGTTATAAACCACCACGATGCAAAATGTGGCGTGGCCCAGAATAATCGTCCACGTCGAAAATGGCAGGTGCATAATATCAAAGGCCGAACGCAGGGCTATGCCCGTGATGATGCCGGGCAGGGCGATGGGTAGTATGAACAGCAAAGAAAGTTGGTCTTTGCCATAAAACGTGGCCCGCGCCAAAGCTGCCGCCGCCAAGGTGCCGAACACCAAGGCCAAGCCCGTGGCAATGGCCGCTACCTTTAACGATAAAAACAAAGGTGGCCAAATATCAGGCCTGTCAAACCACGCGGCTGAAAACCAATGCAAAGTTAGGCCGGGCGGTGGAAACTGAAAACTTTTCTCTTCCGTGGTGAAGGCATAAAGCATGATCAATGCCAACGGAATATGCAAAAATAAAAGCCCGCATGTGGCAGCAATTTTCAGAGGCCAACTGGCATCAGAGCGCATCAAAAGCCCCCATGCGTTTCGCCATCGTGAGATAAATACCCATAATGATCATGGGCACAACGGTGAAGGCAGCAGCAAGCGGAATATCACCCGCCGTGCCTTGCAATGTATAAACAGCTTGGCCAATCATGGCGCGAGAATTACCCACAATTTGCGGCACAATATAATCCCCCAAGGTCAGCGAGAAAGTAAAGATTGAACCTGCAACCACGCCGGGCAAAGCCAGTGGCAATAATATGCCGCGAAAAATTTGGGCTTGCGTGGCACCAAGATCAGCCGCAGCTTCCACGTAATCATGTGGCACGCGCTCTAGGGCCGCTTGAATTGGCAAAATCATATAAGGCAGCCAGATATAGAGGAACACCAGAAACGTTCCGATATAGCTGAACGAAAGGGAAGACCCGCCGATCACTGGCACAGACAACAGCGCATCCAAAAGCCAGCTGATGTGCAGAAAACTTGCCACCCAACTGACAATGCCTTCCTTGGCCAAAATCAACTTCCACGCATAAATTTTAATAAGGTATGATGACCACAGTGGCATCATCACCGCGATATAAAACAGCGCCTTCCATTTTCCCCGCGCAAAGCGCGCCGCGTAATAAGCCACAGGAAATGCCACAACGCTTGCGGCCAGTGTGACCAATGCCGCCATCGTAATCGTGCGCAAAATAATTTGCACATTCGATTGGTCAAATAATTCGGCATACGTTGAAAGCGTAAACTCATGCAGAATAACGCCCGAAAAATCATCGAGGTGATAAAAACTTTGCAACAGCAGCGCCAACAAAGAGCCGATATAGACAACCGCAATCCATGCCAGCGGCGGGGCCAGCAGAAGCGCCGTTAAAATTTTGGGGCGCCGAAAAAATAGATCAGATAATGAGTTGAACATGGAATTTGCCCGCCGCCATTATAAAGCGGCGAGCCTTAAATTCACTTGCCTTGCACGGCCAAATAATCTTTGGCCCATTGCGAATAAGGAACGCAGGTTCCTTCGGCTTCACATTTGCCCGTGGGTGTGCGCCAGAACCAGATTTTATCAAAATTGGCCATTCCGTTTGTGTCACAGCCAGCGTCCGTCAAAAGCGCATTACCTTTGCACGCAGCAGGAACGGCAGGAACTGACCCAAACCAAGCCGCCACATCACCTTGCACTTTTGCATCCAGCGAATGGTTCAACCACGCATAGGCGCAATTGGGATGGGCAGCTTCGGCGTGAAGCATGGTTGTGTCGGCCCAACCCGTGGCACCTTCTGCCGGGATTGTAGAAGCAATTGGCGTTTTGGCCATCACGGCTTTATCGGCTTCCAACAGGTTCACCTGAAACGGCCAAGATGATGAGGCGACAACACCTTCATTCTTGAAATCATCAACCTGCACATTGGCATCGCCCCAATAGCGCCCAACCAAAGCGCGCTGTTTGGTGACAACATCAAGGGCTGCTGCATATTGGTCTTTGTTCAACTCATAGGGATTTTTAATGCCAAGCTCTGGCTTTTTCGTCATCAAATAAACCGCGGCGTCGGCAATATAAATTGCACCATAATAGGCTTGAACGCGGCCCTTGTTGGATTTGCCATCAGGCAGGTTTTGCTCTTCAAAAACCACACTCCAGCTTGTTGGCGCAGTTTTGAAAACGTTGGTGTTATAAGCCAAAACATTCGGGCCCCATTGATATGGTGTTCCATAATGTTTGCCATCAACTGTGTTCCATGGCGCATCTTGCAGGCGCTTATCTACATTGGCCCAATTGGCAATTTTGGTCACATCAATGGGCTGCACTTTTTTGCCGGCAATCTAACGCAATGTT
>JAYWFC010000042.1:0-2316 GCA_043778995.1 Aestuariivirga sp. | reverse complement strand
GTGCTTCGCGCAGTTTCGCCTGAACAGGTGATCAACTCAATCACAGATGATGTGGCCGTGGTGATGATAACCGAGGTGGATTATCGTTCGGCCCATCGCCACGATATGAAAGCCATCGCCGCCAAAGCCCACGCCCAAGGGTGTTTGGTGATTTGTGATTTGGCCCATTCCGCGGGCGCTGTGCCCGGCATATTGATGGATGCCGATATCGATTTTGCAGTGGGTTGCACGTATAAATATTTAAACGGCGGGCCTGGCTCTCCGGCCTTTGTGTTTGTCCATCCGCGTTTGCAAAATGAAACCATGCCAGCTCTTGTGGGCTGGTGGGGCCATGCCAAGCCTTTTGCCTTTGATGAGAAGTTTGTGGGTGCTGAAGGCATTGTAAAATATCAATGTGGTACCCAACCCATTTTATCGATGCAGGCGTTGGATGCTGCATTGGATGTGTGGGCAGATGTAAACATGAATGATGTTTATGCCAAGGCCCAAAAGCAATGCGCCATATTTGCTGAACTGGCCGAACAACGTTGCGGCAAACACGGCATTGCGCTGTTTGGTGGGCGAGATTTTTCCAAGCGCGGAAGCCATGTGTGTTTGGCCCATGATCAATCTTATGCAGTGATGCAGGCGTTGATTTCGCGCAAGGTGATTGGCGATTTTCGCGCCCCCAATTTGATGCGTTTTGGCTTTACGCCGCTTTATGTGAGCTATGCTGATGTTTATGACGCGGTCGACATTTTGGCTGATGTGTTGGACAATCGCCTGTGGGATAATCCAAAATTTCTGGCCAAGAATGCGGTAACTTAAGAGTTACGCACATCAAGCTGATGATTGGTATTTGACAAAGCTTGCGGGTTTCGCTTCATTCGATTGATGGCAAAGATTACGATTCAAGATGTGGCCCAAAAGGCCGGTGTGAGTGTTGCAACAATCGACCGGGTTTTAAACCGCAGGCCGGGTGTTAAAACGCGCACCGTTGAAAAAGTGGAATCTGCCATCAGAGAGTTGAATTATCAGCCAGATCGGATTGCGGCCAGACTGGCACGTGGCCGCGAATATCGGTTCTGGTTTGTTTTGCCAGATACGGCGGGCGAATTTATGAACCGCATTTCTGATGAGGTTGAAGCCGCAGCTCAGCGCATGGCGGGCGAACGGGTTTCCATTCTGGTGAAACGCGTTGACGTGTTTGATGGCCCCTTGCTGGCCAAGGTTTTGGATGAGCTCGAAGATGGCATCGACGGCGTTGCCGTTGTGGCGCTTGATCACCCGGCCGTTCGCGAGGCGATTAATGCGTTGGTTGCCAAAGGTGTTTCGGTTGTAACACTGGTGTCTGATGTGCCCGGTTCAAAACGCACACATTATGCAGGCATTGATAATTCATCAGCGGGGCGCACGGCGGCGGGCTTGATGGGGCGGTTTTTGGCGGGCCGCAAAGGTAAGGTTGGCATGTTTGCAGGCTCGCTTGCCTTGCGGGATCATATCGAACGGCAATTTGGTTTTGAACAAGTGATGGCGCATGAATTTTCGCAACTGGTAATTCTGCCGGTGCGTGAATCGCGTGATGATATGGAACGAAGCGAAGAACTGGCCAAACAATTGCTGCGTGAACATTCTGATTTGCTTGGCATCTATAACGTGGGCGGCGGCACGGCAGGCATTGTTGCGGCGCTAGACGAATCCAAACGCGCCAATGATATTGTGTTCATCGCCCATGAGGTGACAGATGGTTCACGCCGCGCGCTGATACGCAACACCATTGATGTGATTATCAATCAAGACGCCGGCCACGAAGTGCGTTCTGCAGTGCGCGTGTTGATGGCGCGGGCCGATAATGCCCCGCTTATTGAAGCGCAAGAACGCATCAGGATCGATATTTTTATGCGCGATAATTTGCCTTAATTTTGCGCGCGAAAAAACGAAACCACATCTTCCAAAGTGGGAGCTGAGCCGCGCAAGGGTTTGGCCAAAGCCAGCAAAATGCCAACATGGCTTACACCATCATAAAGTTTCAGCGTCGAGCTCGCACCCACAGCGTGCAAGGCTTTATCCATGTTGATGGAATTTTTTGGAAAACAGGTTTTGTCGGCCGTGCCATGGAGAAATAAAAATGGTGGTGCATCGGCGCGCACATGATTGATGGGTTGAGTATCGTGTAAGTTAGGCACTTTGCCAAAAACCGAAATTGAAATTGCGCTGTCGAGAGGCAGAAAATCCAACGGCCCCGCCAGTGATGCAACGGCTTTGATTGCGGATATGTTGGTGCCCAATTTTGCCAAATAGGCTTTATCTAAAATGGCTTGGGCCGCATTATATGCG
>JAYWFC010000041.1:0-2324 GCA_043778995.1 Aestuariivirga sp. | reverse complement strand
TGGGCGGCGTGTTCGCTCTGATCGTTGCGGCCTCCATGGGGCAGATTGCTTCAGCCTATCCAACAGCTGGCGGGCTTTATCACTGGTCTTCAATTCTTGGCGGCAAGTTCTGGGGCTGGCTTACAGCCTGGACCAACTTGCTTGGATTGCTGTTTGTTATTCCAGCCGTGAACGTGATTCTCTATGGCTTCATCCGGGATCTGTTCTTTAGTGGCATCATGGGGTGGGACGTTTCCACTTGGACCAATACCACCATGTATCTGTGGGTGGCCGGCATTACGGCGGCCCAATGTTTGCTTAATCACTTTGGTATTCGATTGACAACATTGTTGACTGACATCTCTGGCTATCTGATTTTTGTGATCGCTATCCTGTTGACGATTTTGCTGTTCATGCATGTTAAAAGTTTCGATCTGTCCAAGGCTTTTGCCTTTGCCAACACTACAGGTGATGCTGGTGGGGGCGTGGCTCCGGCTTATGGTGTTGTTTTGGCTATATTGATGGGCATGCTTTATCCGCTGTTCACCATCACTGGGTTTGACGCTTCTGCCCATACGTCAGAGGAAACCCGCGACGCCCAAGGCACTGTTCACAAGGGCATGATGCAATCGGTGTTCTGGTCACTGGTGTTTGGCTTCTTGCTGGCACTGGGCATGACCATGGCACTGCCATCGGTCTATGACGCGTTGGCTGCTGATCCTAAGCAGACGATTCTTTCAGCCGATGCCATGAAGGCGCTTGCTGCCATTCCTGGCGGGCCGGCACCTGCTGATATGGCGGTGTTGGGATGGAATTCGTTCTCGGTGTTGTTCAACACGCTGATTGCGCCAAGCTTTCTTGGCAAGATTTGCGCCATTGGCATTATCTTGGCGAATTTCTTCTGTGCTCTATCAGCCGTCACATCAACATCACGCATGATTTACGCCTTTGCGCGTGATCGTGGAATTCCCGGTTTTCTTGCCAGCGTGAGCCCGACTTACCGCACACCCATTGCGGCCATTTGGTTCACTGGAATTGTGTCATTCATCCTTGTGGTGGTGACCACGCCGCTGAATGCCTTTGCGGCACTTTCAACCGGCTGCGCCATGTATCTCTATATGTCTTACGGCATGCCTGTTGTAGCGGGCATGATGGCAGAAGGCAAAACCTGGGACGCTTACGGCAAATTCCGCTTGGGTGGCCTTTCCAAGGTTCTTGGCTTCATCGTGTTGCTGGGTGTAATTGGTATCATCATTGGCGGACATGCCTTTGTGCCATCGATTGCTGCGGTGGCAGCAGATGCGGCAGCCAATCCGCCCGTTGCAGGCTCGGCCTTCGTGCCAGGCCTTTGGTATTATACGGTAGGCTTCTATGCGATCTTGTTGATCGTATGGTTTGCTTATGAGGGCAAGCGCTTCCAAGGCCCACCGATGGGTGCTGAAATTGCCAGACGCCAAGCCGCGATTGCGGCGCAGGAGCAAGCTTTGGCTAACGCCTGACGCAAAGTTGAATTACAGATATAAGAAGGCGGCTTGATTGGCCGCCTTTTTTGTTTGATGGAGGGGGCATGGGTTTGCCGCTGATCTTTTTGTTCATCCTGCCGGGGTTGGCGGTGTTGCTGTTCATGTTGCAAGACGCAGGCTCGCTTTCGGCTTGGGCGGCGTTGATGGCGCACCCGCAATTAGCGAAGGGCTTGAAACTTTCGCTGTTGACGGGCGGGTGCCCAACCCCGATTGCCATTTTCGTCAGCGTACTGATTGTCTCATGTGCATTTGAAAGTGGGCGCTTGGCGCGGCTATCACGCGGCGTGGGGGCCATGTTGGCAGTGCCACATTTAGCTTTTGCCATTGGGTTTTCATTCGTGATTATGCCCAGCGGATTATTGACGCGGTTGCTTGCACCTCTGTTTGAATGGACAAGCCCGCCTGCTTGGGTGACGACCCATGATCCCCATGGGTTTGCGCTGGTTATTGCTTTGGCCGTGAAGGAAAGTGGTTTTTTGATTTTTGTTCTGCTGGGCATTTTGGCGCGTGAAGATGTGCGGCAAAGTTTCAATGCGCAAAGCGCCGTGGCGAAAAGCTTGGGACATGGTTCAACGTCGATATGGTTGCGTTTGTTTTTGCCGCAACTTGTGAAGCAGTTGATGTGGCCTGTGGTGATTGTGTTTTTCTATGCAAGCAGTGTGGTTGATATGGCGCTGGTTTTGGGGCCAACGCAACCGCCGACTTTTGCATTGGTGGTGTGGAGCGATTTGAATAGTGCATCGGCGGCAGACAATGCCAGAGGGGGTGCGGGGGCATTGCTGCTGGCGTTGGTTTCAGGTGCAGTGGTGTTGATCAGTTTTG
>JAYWFC010000040.1:0-16627 GCA_043778995.1 Aestuariivirga sp. | reverse complement strand
GCATAGGCAAAAAACTTCAAAGGCCGTCCTGCAGTAACGCTTGGGTCTTGCTGGCGAAGCGAGCCTGCCGCGCCATTGCGTGGATTGGCCAAAGGCTTTTCTCCGGCTTGAATCAATTTCTCATTCAGTTCGGCGAAGTCATTGGAAGACATGTATATTTCGCCGCGCACCTCGATCAGATCAGGCACAGCTTCGGGCAACGTGTGCGGTATGTTTTTAACGGTCAAAATATTGGCGGTAACATTCTCACCCTCTGTCCCATCACCGCGCGTGGCAGCTTGCACCAATTTGCGGTTTTCATACCGCAGAGATAGCGAAAGCCCGTCGATCTTTGGTTCGGCGGTAACGGCAACTGCAACATCCTCCCCGAGATTTAAAAATCGCCGCACGCGCCCTAAAAATTCATGTACATCGTCATCGCTAAACGCGTTGGCCAGCGACAACATGGGAACCGCATGTTGCACCTTGGCAAATTTGCCAGATGGTGCCGCACCCACTTTGTGTAGTACCGACGTTTTAGCCAGCGTGGGATAATGGCTTTCAAGGTCTAACAGACGCTTGCGCAACGCGTCATAATCCGCGTCTGAAATGGTGGGCGCATCATTTTGATGATAGGCCAAATCATGGGCCGCAATCTCAGCACTTAATTTTGCGTGTTCAACTTCAGCGTCCTTGCGGCTCATCCACGGCCTGCCAACAATTCTTCAGCTTGTGCCCGCGCAGAATCCGTAACCTTTGCGCCAGAAAGCATGCGCGCCAATTCTTCGCGGCGGCTTTGTGATGATAATGGCGTAACGCGGGTCACCATGCGCTTGCCGCCCACATCTTCCATTTTTGAAATCAACAAATGTTGCGCGGCATTGGCAGCAACTTGCGGAGAATGGGTAACGGCAAGCACTTGCAAACCTTTCGCGAGCCTGCCCAAGCGTGCGCCAATTGCATCGGCCACTGCGCCGCCAACACCTGTATCAATTTCATCAAAGATCAAAACAGGGGCTGAACCTTTGGCCGCCAAAATAACTTTCAGCGCCAACATAAACCGCGCCAATTCACCGCCTGATGCAACTTTCATCAAAGGCTGAAGCGGCGTACCCGGATTTGCTGCCACCACAAATTCAACCCGGTCTATGCCATCACTGCCGGGCTTTGCGGCATCGGTTTGCACATCTGTTTCAAAGCGGGCCTTATCAAGCTTCAGCGCCGGCATTTCTGCAAGCACTGCTTTATCCAAAGCCTTGGCCACTTTGCGGCGCGCGGCACTTAAAGCATCAGCTGCCTTTTCATAAACCGCCTTGGCTTCCACATGGGCCAATTCCAATACTTTCAGCTTCGCACCACCATCGCTGATGGCCTGAAGTTCTGTTTCAAATTGGGTGCGTTTATCAGCCAGTTGATCAACGGTGCATTTGTGCTTGCGGGCCGCGGCGCGCAATGCAAACAAACGTTCTTCAGATTTTTCCAAATCTTTTGGATCAAAATCAAAAAGCCGCCGCGCATCAGAAATCGCCCTGCCCGCTTCGTTCTGTTCAACCAACACGCGCTCTAAGGCAGCGCACACTTGGTCAAGCCTGCCGCCCGCGCTTTCTTTGCGCCGCTCCAGTTTGCGAAGCGCCGCATTTAATTTTGCCTCGGCATTCATTTCGCCATGAAGCGCTGTTTCAGCCTCATCAAGGGCCGAAGCATATTGCTCGGCCTGCATCATCATCTGGCGCTTTTCGGCCAATTGCAGTTCTTCGTTGGGCTCTGGTGAAAGGGCACCCAGCTCTTCAGCCGCGTGTTCAAGATATTCCCGCTCCGCCTCTGCCCGCGCCAACAGGTCTTTATGTTCGTCCAAGGCTTTTCGCGCGGCACTCATCGTGGCCCAATGCGTTGTCAGCTTTTCAACCTGAGGCTCTAACCCGCCAAATGCGTCGAGCAAGCGCCGATGTTCCGCCACGTCCACCAAGGCCCGATCTGCGTGTTGGCCATGCAGTTCAACCAACGTGCTCGCCACTTGGCGCAGCAGGTTTAAACTCACAGGTTGATCATTAATGGTGGCGCGGCTTGGCCCATCTGCATTTTGAATGCGACGAATAATAATCTCACCATCAGCATCAATCTCTTGCGCCGCCAAAAGCGCCCAAGCCTTATGGCTTTTTGGCAGAGAGAATGATGCCGTAACACTGCCCTTGGCTTGGCCTGCTCGAACAAGAGAAGAATCTCCCCGCGCCCCAAGGGCAAGCCCCAAAGAGTCCAACAAGATTGATTTTCCAGCACCCGTCTCGCCTGTCAAAATGGTAAGACCATTCTCCAAGCTCAGATCAAGTTTTTCAATCAACACAATATCACGAATGGAAAGAGCGTTCAGCATAGCCCTTTATAGCCGAGTCTTTCAGCGTGTGGCTACAGGCCAAAAGCCTGGGAAATCCACGATGACGTATTTTCAACCGGCGCATGGCCATCAGTTGAAACCAGCCGATAAGCATCACGATACCACGTGCTTTGTGGAAAATTATGGCCCAGAACGGCGGCGGCCGTTTGCGCTTCTGAAACAATGCCCAAGGCCATATAGCCTTCGGTGATGCGATACAGCGCTTCGGGCGTTTGTGACGAGGTTTGATAATCTTTGATAACAGTTTTAAAGCGATTGATGCCCGCCAAATATGAACCTTTTTTCATATAATAACGGCCCACTTCCATTTCTTTTCCGGCCAGATGATCGCGCGCCAGCAAAGCCTTTTGCTTTGCATCGGCGGCATATTTGGAATCAGGAAAGCGGCGGGAAACTTCGTCAAGCGCGTCAAGCGCGTTGCGCGTTTGGCCTTGATCGCGGGTTACGTCATTGATCTGTTCATATTGCGACAGCGCCACCAAATAATAAGCATAGGGCGCATCTTGATGGCCCGGATGAAGGCTGATGAAGCGCTGGCAAGCCTCTATTGCATCAGTATATTTATTGGCCTGATAATTTGAAAAACCCTGCATCAACAAAGCTTTTGTGGCCCATTTTGAATAAGGATGAAGGCGTTCCACATCAGCAAATTTTTTAGAAGCTCTGATATAATTGCCGCTGTTCATTTCACTGAGGCCAGCGTTGTAAAGACCGGCCACTTGTTGATCATCAGATTTGCCAAGGTCTGGCGCCATGGCAGATGAAGCAGGTTTTGCATCACCCGTTAAGCCATCAAGCAAGCCACCGCCTGAACAGGCAGTGAGCAGCAAGGCACTTGCCAGAAGCACTATTTTTGAAGACGCCAAATTCACCAACCACCCACCACGATTAAATCCACTGCTTCGCCATAGCCTTTGGCTGGCCATAAAACAACAAAACCCGGCAGAACTGTGGCTGCCGGGTTTGGATTATTTTGCCACCTTAATTGCTGGCTTGGCGGCGCAAGAAGGCAGGAATGGCCAATTGATCATCATCATACGTGGCTTCAGGCTCTGGCGGCGCTTCATGCAACACATGCGGCTGGGGCTGGTGTTGCGGCTGCATCTTGGGCTCGGCCCGCCTTGCGGCTGGTGCCGCGCGTTGTGGCGCTGGTTCATTTTCAATTTTGCGGCCAAGGCCAACTTCGGCCAAACGCTCAAACAAGCCTTTGCGTTTTTTGTTCGCGTGGTCTGCAATGGTTTCAATGCGGTGCTGTTGTGCGGCCACTTGTTGTTGAGCAATGCGGGGGAATTGGTCAATCGATGGAATGCGTCCGATTGGTTTTGGTGGGGCCATCACCACTTCTTCTTCTTGATAATGTTCCTGATCGTGCGTTTCTTCTTCAACATGCATCACAGGTTGGGGTGCTGGGCGGGCAACGATTGGTGCTGCACGGGCAACCTTAACATGGGCTGAAGGTTGGGGAATGCTATAGGTTTTGCGCTCAGGTTCGCTAGCGCGGGATTTATCTTCAACCTCATGGTGGTGCTCGGCTGAACCAGCTTCGGTGCGAAGGCCCGTGGCCACCACAGAAACACGCATTGTGCCTTCCAAAGCATCATCAAATGTTGCGCCAAGAATGATATTTGCTTCAGGGTCTACTTCTTCACGAATGCGGGTTGCAGCTTCATCAACTTCATACAGTGTCAAATCTGGGCCACCGCAAATCGAGATCAAAAGACCCCTTGCGCCGCGCATGGAAACATCATCCAGCAACGGGTTGGAGATGGCAGCTTCAGCGGCTTCAATGGCACGTTTATCGCCAGAAGCCTCGCCTGTGCCCATCATGGCTTTGCCCATTTCGCTCATAATGGCGCGAACGTCAGCAAAATCCAAATTGATCAAACCTTCCTTGGTCATCAATTCAGTGATGGACGCAACGCCCGAATAAAGCACTTGGTCTGCCATCGCGAAGGCAGCCGCGAAGGTGGTTTTTTCATTGGCCACGCGGAACAGATTTTGGTTCGGAATAACAATCAACGTGTCAACATAACGCGCCAATTCTTCAATGCCGCGTTCGGCTGTTGCTTGGCGGCGTGCGCCTTCAAAATGGAATGGCTTGGTCACAACACCAACAGTCAAGATGCCCTGCTCTTTGGCCGCGCGTGCAATAACAGGCGCTGCGCCAGTACCCGTGCCGCCGCCCATGCCGGCGGTGATAAAGGCCATGTGGCTTCCCGCCAGATGATCAACAATTTCCTGCAAGGCTTCTTCAGCCGCCGCCGCACCAATTTGCGGCTGTGAACCAGCACCCAAACCTTGGGTTAAAGCTGTTCCCATTTGTACGCGCCTTTGCGCCGCGTTTTGCAAAAGCGCTTGGGCATCGGTGTTGGCCACAACAAATTCAACGCCTTCAAGGCGGCTTTCAATCATGTTGTTAACCGCGTTGCCGCCTGCACCACCCACACCAAACACGGTGATCCGTGGCTTAAGTTCGGAGAGATTTGGTACCGTGAGCTTGATTGACATGAGCGTTCCAACAAATAATGGGTTGAACCCCTAACTTCTTACCCAAACTCTAATAAAAGGTTAACAAGCGCTAACCAAACCCCATTCAACTTAAAGAAAAGTGAGTCAATATGACTCAGAGTGGAAGATTTTGTTAGGAAAGTACCAAAAACGGATTGTTTTATAGTGCTTCCGCCAACCACTGCCCCACACGTCTCGCATAGCCCATGTTGGCGCGTTGCAAATGTGCTTGGGCTTCTTGGGGCACAGCATAGTGCTGGTCAGGTGCAGCGGCATAAACCAAGGCACCCGTGGCCACGGCAAAACCCGCATGGCGCATATGTTCAGGCATGCCATTCAAACTTGCTGCATTGCCCAAGCGAACTGGGCGGCCCAACATGGCCGCTGCCAATTCACGAAGGCCTGAAAGCTGGCTTGCACCGCCCGTTAACACCACGCGTGCACCCGCAGCAGCGGCAAAGCCTGGCGCTTCCAAACGCTGGCGAATGAGTTCAAACATTTCTTCAAGACGCGCTTGCAAGATATTGGTAAGAAATGATTTTGGCACTTTTTGAATTGTATCTGTGCCGCGTTCTCCAACCAATGGAACGCTTAGCATTTCACGCTCGCCATGGCCGCCTGGCAAAACATTGCCCCACAGGGTTTTCATGCGTTCGGCATGGGCCAGCGGGGTCGACAGGCCTTGTGCCACATCATTGGTGACAAGCTGCCCGCCGAGGGCCAAACTATCAGCCGCAACAAGCTTGCCATTCCGCATGAAGGCGATGCTCGTCACAGCGCCACCCATGTCAATGACGATAGCGCCCAACGTCAATTCATCAGGCGTTAAAGCCGCCTTAGCCGCCGCATAAGGTGCCAACACAAACCCAGCGGGATGAAGGTGGGCCCGCTCAATGGCAGCAGACAAATTGCGCAGGTAAGATGGCTCAAGCGTTGTCACGCCAATATCAGATTGAAGCGCATCACCATGTAGCCCCAAGGGCTGGGCAATGTTGCTCACGCCGTCTAGGACATGGTTCACCGGGCTTAAGTGCAAAATTGTGCGCTTGCCAATTTCAATAGTGGATAAGGCTTGCGAAATGGCAAAATCCAAATCGCGTGGGCCAACAACGCCGGATTGCGTACGCACGCGGCCTGAAAAACAACTCGACGCTGGCTTGCCGCCAGACACTGAAACCATCACTTCTGAGATTGAGGTTTGGGCGGTGCGTTCAGCAGCATCAACCGCAATGCGAACGGCACATTCAGCTTCATTCACATCAACAACGGTTCCCGCACGAATGCCGCGCGACGCTGTTTGCCCGACGCCAATCACTTTGATCAATTGGCGCGGATCGAAAACACCGCGCATTTTTGGCGGCTGCACTTCAGCAATAAGACATGAAATTTTGGTTGACCCAACATCCAGTGCAGCGATGATGGATGATTTTGGGGCGCTTGATTGTCCCCTGCCTTTAACGCCAGAAAATTGCACGACACTCATTCCTAAACTCAACCCCACTCACACACAAAAGGCAACAGCCCGCTTATTTCTTCTGGCTCAACCCTTTATCGGTTGCGCCAGCCACAACTTCAACCTCGGCCACCTGAACAATCATTTGATGAGGAATGCGCATGTCCACCATGCTTATGCCCTTTTCAAAGATGCCCTGTTGCTGTTCAAGTCTCCACACCGTTTTCAAAGCATCCGCAACGCCCTGCTCTGGCAATGCAACCTTGACACCGTTATCGAGATAAAGCGTCCAACGCCGATTGCCCACGCGAGCAGCGCCATTGACCTTCTGTGATAATGCAGGAATGGCTGATAACTCGTTAACAAGTTCTGCCGCCGCTAAATTAGCACCCTCGCCCGTAACGATGGGCAAATGATTGGCCATCAAAAACTGCGGGTGGCCCATGCTGGCGCCCGTTTCATCAATCAGTTGCAGTTCTTGTTTGTTTTGCCACAGCGCAAAAGCAATGCGTTCCACCACGTTGATTTTCAATGTGTTAGGATAATCACGTTCAACCGTTGCCGCTTTCACCCAATTCATCTCTTGCAAGGTCATGCGCGCTTGATTGGCATCAAAGCCAATCATGTTGCTGCCGGGCCTAATGTTCAACGCGGCCAAAAGCTGTTGCGGGTCGTGCTGTGAAAGCCCGCTGATTTGAATGTTGTCAGCAGCAAGGCCCATCATGCTCGCCACAGTGCCTGAAAGCCTGCTCCATGGGCTGGCCGGATTTTCAAAATATCCACCCTTCGTCAAACCATGCGAAAGCGAAAATGCCAACATCGAAAACGCAACAAGCCGTGCCAAGGCTTGGGTTTTTCGCAAACTTAAAAAGTTTAATACAGAGTGTGCGCGGCTCATCTGTCCACCGATGCGTCATTCACCATCCATGCAACCAACTCTTCAAACGAATGGCCCGCATGTTTGGCAAGTTCGGGCACAAGCGATGTGCCAGTCATTCCCGGTTGGGTGTTCACTTCGAGCAAAATCAATTCGCCCTTTTCTGAATTGGTATCATCATAGCGAAAATCTGAACGCGAAACTCCCCGACAGCCCAAGGCCTGATGCGCCAATAACGCATATTTCTGGCATCTGCGATAAACATCATTGGGAATGTTGGCGGGCAAAATATGCACCGATCCGCCTTCAGAATATTTAGCGCGATAATCATAAAATTGCGCATCATTCGAAACAATATCAATAACACCGAGCGCCACATCGCCCATCACAGCGCAGGTCAGTTCGCGGCCCGGAATAAAGCGTTCAACCATAACCTGGTCGCCAAAAATATGGCGTTCATCTAAAAGCGTTGCCACCGGCCCATTGCTGGCGCGATCAACAATGTGAACGCCAACACTTGAACCTTCGGCCACGGGTTTGATCACATAGGGCAAAGCCATCGGGTGTTTTGCGGTGGCAATTTCAATATCCACCATCATGCTTTCAGCAAGAGGAATCCCAGCATCTTTGAACAGCGCTTTGGATTTTTCTTTGTGCATGGCAATGGCAGAAGCCAACACTCCTGAATGCGTATATGGAATTTGTAAAGTTTCAAACAGCGCCGAGGCCGTTCCATCTTCGCCCCACTTGCCATGCAGTGCATTGAAAATAACGTCGGGTTTCAAATCTGTCAAAATTGTATAAATCGTCTCACGCTTCACATCAATCATAATGGCGTCAAAACCAGCGCGGCGCAAAGCAGCACAACACGCTTCACCAGATGACAACGACACATTGCGTTCAGCCGACCAGCCGCCCATCAAAACAGCAACAACAGTTTCTTCGGGCTTCAGCTTTTCTTTCATGGCTGGCCCTCCAGTGGAATACCGATGCGTTTGATTTCCCAATCAAGGTCAACGCCCGAATTTGCCCTCACACGCGCCCGCACAGTTTCGCCCAATTCTTCAATTTGTGCCGCAGTGGCACCACCCTCATTGATCAAAAAATTACAATGCAGTTCAGAAACTTTGGCAGGCCCCACAGCAAAACCGCGCATGCCTGCTGCATCAATCAATTGCCAAGATTTAAGTCCAGCAGGATTTTTAAAAGTTGATCCGCCCGTGCGGCTTTTAATAGGTTGCGCATTGACGCGATGTTCAACATGGGAGTCCATTTGCGCTTTAATCGCAGATTGTGTGCCGGGCTTTCCCTGCAACAAAGCTTCTGTGAAAATTAAATCTTCAGCTGCCCCGCAGGTACGATAGCTATAATTCATCTGGGCATGTTGAAGCACGTGTATTTTTCCTTCGCGATCAACTGCGCGGGCTTCAATCAGCACGTCGGTTGTCTCGCCACCATGCGCCCCGCCATTCATGCGAAGTGCTCCACCTATCGTGCCGGGAATTCCTATCAGAAAGGTTAATGAATCAATACTATGTTCCAACGCAAATTGCGCCACCCGCATATCGAGCGCAGCGGTTCCCGCACGAATTTGGTTGGGGCCAGCAAGCGTGATGTCGTTAAAGCCGCGCCCCATGCGGATCACCACACCAGGCACACCGCCATCACGCACCAGCAAGTTTGAGCCAACGCCAATCACATAAACAGAAATGTCTTGCGGCGTGCCTTGCATAAATTCTGCAAGGTCAGCCTCGTCGGCTGGCATGAATAAAACTTCGGCTGGCCCGCCAGTTTTAAACCAAGTTAAATCTGCCAAGGGTGCATTGGGCATCAAACGGCCGCGAACCTTTGGCAGGCGTTTTAACAGCGCTTCGCCATCAATGCGCGTCATGGTCTATGCCTTGTCAATTGCAGCCAATTGCGCGGGCAACGCATAGGCCCATTGTGTAATGGTGCCAGCGCCCATGCACACCACAATATCACCCGGCAAAACCATGCCGCGCACCAAAGGTGCCAGTTGTTCTGGCGTGTCAATCTTGCTCACAGCCCGGTGGCCGCGCGCGCGCAGGCCTTCGACCAAATGATCATGCGTGGCTCCCTCAATCGGTGCTTCACCCGCAGCATAAACCGGGGCAATAATCACTTGATCTGCATTATTGAAACATGAACTGAAATCATTGAAAAGACTAGCCAAACGCGTATAGCGATGGGGTTGCATCACCGCCACAACCTTACCCTTGGTGACGCGCCGCGCGGCAGCCAGCACAGCCGCAATTTCAACAGGATGATGGCCATAATCATCATAAACCGTCACACCATTATATTCGCCTGTGCGCGTGAAGCGGCGTTTAACGCCTTCAAAACTGGCAAGGCCTTTGCGAATGGCTTCATCGCTCAAACCAAGCTCTCGCGCCACGGCCAAAGCGGCGGTTGAGTTGAGAGCATTATGATCTCCCGGCATGCTCAAAGCCAAATCATTGATCTGATGTTCAGCGCCAGAGCGGCGATCTTTCACGCGCACAGAAAAATGCGTGGCACCATCTTTAAATTCCATATCGCCCAAACAATAATCAGCTTGTGGCGAACGGCCATAAGTGATCACCCGACGATCTCTAATTTTGCCGATCAGTTCCTGCACAACCGGATGATCAATACACATCACTGCAAAACCATAAAACGGAATGTTCTCAACAAATGCCAAAAATGCATCCTTGGCTTTATCGAACGTGCCGTAATGATCGAGATGTTCAGGATCGATATTTGTAACAATCACCACATCGGCGGGAAGTTTTACAAATGTGCCATCAGACTCATCTGACTCAACCACCATCCATTCACCTTTGCCCAGCCGCGCATTGGTGCCGTAAGCATTGATGATGCCGCCGTTGATAACAGTGGGGTCTAAGTTGCCCGCATCAAGCAAGGCCGCAACGATGGACGTAGTTGTGGTTTTTCCATGCGTGCCGCCAACAGCGACGCAAGATTTAAACCGCATCAATTCAGCCAGCATTTCGGCCCGCCGAACCACGGGCAAAAACCGTGCACGCGCTTCAACCAATTCAGGATTATCCGGCTTCACCGCTGAGGACACAACCACAACGGCCGCATCTTTCAAGTTCTTGGCGTCATGGCCAATGGCAACATCAATGCCGTGTTTGCGAAGCCTGGCCACATTATAATTATCGGAAATGTCAGAGCCCTGAACTTTATAGTTCAGCGTTGCCATCACTTCGGCAATGCCGCTCATGCCAATGCCGCCAACGCCAATGAAATGGATGGGGCCAACGTCGCGGGGTAATTTCATGTTTAACGCTTCTCCAGATCAACGCTTGCGCGCAATAATTTCTTCAACCACATCGGCCAATCGTTCGGCCGCATCGGGCCGCCCGTGTTTTAAGGCACAGTCTGCGGCCCGTTTAAGGGTTTCGCCCTCGCTCATCAACCGCGATAAAAATGCCGCAAATTCAGCGGGCATCAATTCCTTTTGGGGCAAAACCCAACCGCCGCCAGCGTTGGCAAAGCTTTGCGCATTTTTCAATTGGTCATTATCAAGCGCGTGAGGCAACGGCACCAACGCGGCGGGCCTTCCGATCACGCCAAGCTCTGCAATCGATGATGCGCCTGATCGACACACAACCAAATGCGCCGCCGCAATGAGCGCGGGCATATCGGCAAAAAATGCGTTGAGTTCGGCTTGAATGTGAAGGCCTTTATAAAGTGCGGCCACGCGGTCTAAATCTTCTGCCCGGCATTGCTGCACCAAGCGCAAGCGCTTGCGATCACTTTCAGCCATCATCTTGAAAACATCGGGCATAAAATCGGAAAAGAATTTCGCACCCTGGCTTCCACCAAACACCACAAGCGAAAACGGCCCATAAGGCTTAGGCTCAGGATATGGCGAAGCCGCTTTGGCCAAGGCAATGGCCCGCACAGGGTTGCCCGTGAAGGTCAGCTTTTTCTGGGCCGCTTCTGAAACGCCAATCACTGTTGGAAATGATGTTGCAACCACATCGACACGGCCCGCCAAAACTTTATTGGCGCGCCCCAATACGGCGTTTTGTTCATGCACAAGGCACGGAATTTTCAGCCACGAGGCAGCAAACAGTGGCGGAAAAGATGGATAGCCCCCAAAGCCAGCAACAGCCAGCGGCTTATATTTTTTAAAAATGCCCCGCGCTTTAAAAAAACCAGAAGCCAGTGTTGCGCCATTTTTTGGCAGCTCCAAAGACAATGAAGGGCTGGCCGAAGGCACCACATGAACTTGCGATGCTGGAAAGTTTTTCCCATAATCGCGCACGCGGTGATCTGTCATCAAATGAATGTCAAAGCCGCGCTTCACCAAGCTTTCGGCCAGCGCTTGTGCGGGAAACAAATGCCCTCCTGTGCCGCCCGCCGCCAACATCACCAAACCTTTGGAAATCATATCAAAAGCTCACGCCAAGGCCACGTGCGGTGGCAAAACCATGGTGCTGGCACTGCCGCGTTTTCGGGCCAAGGCCAACACAAAGCCCATGGCCAATGCCGTGCCCAGCAAGGATGATCCGCCATAGGAAATGAACGGCAGTGTCATGCCCTTGGCGGGAAGCAGGCCAACGTTCACGCCCATGTTGATGCAGGCTTGAAAGCCGAACATGCAAACCAATCCCGCCATAGCCAATGCGGCAAACGGGTCTTCCTCAATTTTTGCGCGCTTCAAAACCCGAATGATGATGAAGAAAAACAACACCATCAATCCAAGGCAAGCGATAAACCCAAATTCCTCGCCCACAACGGCGAATGCAAAATCAGTATGTGCATCAGGCAGTGACATTTTAGCAATGCCGCCGCCAGGCCCTGCCCCCATCAAACCGCCATTGTTGAAGGCTGAAACGGCAGTGTCGGTTTGAAATGTGTCGCCCTTATCCGGGTGCAAAAACCGATCAATGCGCGAAGCAACATGCGGCACCAGCATATAAGAAACGCCAGCACCCGTTGCGATAACGCCAACAAGCCCCAACACGAAAGACCACGCAATGCCAAACAACAAAAGCATTGTGGCAAAAGTTAATGTTACCAAAGCTGTTTGGCCAAAGTCTGGCTGCAACACCAACAGCGCAATAAACAGGCCGGTGGCCACATAAGCAATATATTGCCCCGGCATATCTGGCCGTTTTGTGTGTTCAGACAAAAACCAAGCGGCCACAATAACAAAAGCGGGCTTGGCCAGTTCTGAAGGCTGCAAATTCAATGGCCCGATATAAATCCAACGATGCGCGCCTTTGATTTCTGGGCCAATAAATTTTGCCGCCAACATAAGCGCCAAAGCGACCACAAATGTTGCAAAGCCAAGCCTGCGCACGGAAGTAGGATCAAAAAACGAAACCGCAAAACAAACAGCAAATGCAATCATCACAAAAACCAATTGGCCCCTCACAAAGTGAAAGCTATCAAGGCCAATGCGTTCGGCCACAGGCGGGCTGGCGGCCATGCTGATTAAAACGCCAATGGCCATCAGCAACATGACAGATGACAACAAGGCCCGATCAATGGTGAACCACCAACGCGCCAATGCGCCGCGATCACTGCGTGAAATCAAGCTCATGTTATGCCTCCATTATTCATGTTCACATCGGCCAGTGCCGCAACGGCGGCCACAAATGCATCGCCACGAATTTCAAAATTTTTATATTGATCAAAAGATGCGCAAGCCGGAGACAACAACACCACAGCATTGCCGCGTTTGTCTTGGGCCGCATCTTGCGCTGCCTGTTCAACCGCTTTTTCTAACGTGCCACATTGCACAAAAGCCACTTTGCCATTTAACGTGTGTTCAAAATCTGTGGCAGCAGCGCCAATCAGATAGGCCTTGGTTATCTTTGAAAAATAGGGCTGCAAAGATTCAATGCCACCCGTTTTGGCAATGCCGCCCGCAATCCAATAAATATTATCAAAGGATGCCAGTGCTTTTTCAGCCGCATCTGCATTGGTGGCTTTTGAATCATTTACAAAAGCCACGCCGCCCCGTGTTGCAATTTGTTGCATGCGGTGTGCAAGCCCCGGAAAGCTTTTCATGGCACTTTCAATCTGGGCCACTGAAACGCCCAGAGCCCGAGCTGCGCCAAAGGCCATCGACGCATTCTGCCAATTATGATTGCCCTTTAATGAGTGCATGGCGCGAAGATCGATCTGGTCAATCACTTGGCCATTCTGCTTAAACCGCAAGATGCCATCATGGGCCGCGATGCCACTTGGCAAATCATGTTCAACTGAAACCGCATAAGTTGTGGCCGAAGCCGGAACTTGTTTCAACACGGCTTTGCAATTATCATCATCAACGCCAATCAAGGCCACATCACCCGTCGTCATCTTAGCAAACATGCGGGCCTTCACTGCCGCATAATGCTGAAGTGTTCCGTGACGATCCAAATGATCTGGCGTGATGTTGGTGAGAATTCCCACATCAGGTTTCAAGCTTGGCATCAGATCAATTTGAAATGACGATAGTTCCAAAACATAAACGCTGTTTTTTTCTGGCTTGCGCAAATTGAAAACCGCCAAACCAATATTGCCACCCACATCCACATCAATGCCCGCGTGGCGAAACACATGGCCTATGAGAGCAGTGGTGGTTGATTTGCCATTGGTGCCCGTGATGGCCACCAATTTTGAACCAGCATTTACCAATTCACGGGCGAAAATTTCAGTGTCACCGATAATTTCAATTCCGGCCTGTTTGGCTTTCACCACCGTCCAATGCGGTTCAGGATGAGTGAGCGGCACACCCGGGCTCAACACCAAAGCATCAAGCGATTTAAAATCAAAGCTGTGCAAATTGGTGATTGAAACGCCCTCTGCGCGGGCCTTTTCAACCGATGGCTCTGAATCATCCCATGCAAAAACTTTTGTGCCACCCAATTGCAATGCCAAGGCGCAAGAAATGCCCGAGCGCGCCAGCCCAAACACACCAACAGATTTATTTGCAAAGGATATAGCGGGAAACATTATCGCAGCTTCAACGTTGAAAGGCCAACCAAGGCCAGCACGAAGGCAATGATCCAAAAGCGAATAACGATGGTTGGTTCTTTCCAACCCTTTTGTTCAAAATGGTGATGCAATGGCGCCATGGCAAACACGCGTTTGCCTGTCATTTTAAACGATGCCACCTGCACAATCACTGACACTGTTTCAAGAACAAACAATCCGCCAATCACCATCAAAACAATTTCATGTTTCACCGCAACGGCAATGGCACCCAGGCAACCGCCAAGAGCCAGCGAACCTGTATCACCCATAAAAATCATGGCGGGCGGCGCATTAAACCACAAGAACCCAAGTCCCGCGCCAAACAGCGCACCGCAAATCACCGCAAGTTCACCCGTACCTTTTACAAAGTTCAGATGCAGATATTCTGCAAACACAAAGTTGCCCACCAAATAGGCGATGAGGCCATAGCTGGCCGCCGCTATCATCACCGGCATAATGGCCAAGCCATCAAGACCATCGGTAATGTTCACAGCGTTGCCTGCGCCCACAATCACTAACATGCCAACGAACACAAAGAAGGGCCCAAAAGGCACCAAGAAATCTTTGAAAAATGGAATGGCCAATGAACTTGAAAGTGGCTTTGCGCCAATATTCATAAAAATAAAAACCGCAATACCCGCAATAATAAATTCAGCCAGCAAGCGTGATTTTCCAGAAAAGCCGCGCACTGAAGCACGCGTCACTTTTAAATAATCATCATAAAACCCAATAGCGCCATAACCCAGCGTTACAAACAAAACGGCCCACACATAAAGGTTTGAAAGATCGGCCCAAAGCAACGTGGCCACAAACACACCAAACAAAATCATCAAGCCACCCATGGTGGGCGTTCCTTGCTTTTCGATGATGTGGCGTTGTGGCCCATCGGTGCGAATGGGTTGGCCTTTGCCTTGTTTAATTTTCAACAGCGAAATGATTTTGGGTCCAAATACAAACACCACAAACAATGCGGTGAGAATGGCCATGCCCGTGCGCGTGGTCAGATAGCGAAACACATTGAAGGCCGAAACTTCGGTGGTGAGTTTCAACAACACATAATAAAGCATTTTTAATCCTCTTTCTTTGCGGGTTGAAACTGCTTGCGCAAGGCTTCTACAACAGGCCCCATTTTGCTGCCAAGCGAACCTTTGATCACAACGCTATCACCCGGGTTCAAATCGCGCAGCAAAGCGGGAATCAAATCATCTGATTGCAAGGCCCATTTGCCTTGCTGAGACGAAGGCAACAAGTCCCATAAATTTTGCATCAACGGGCCTGCCGCATAAACCTTATCAAACTTGTTTTCTTCAAGCGATTTCAACAAACCCTTATGCAAATCAGGGCCAAATTTGCCAAGTTCTAACATATCGCCCAGCACCGCAATCCGCCTGCCTTTGCGTGCCTGCGCAGCAGTCGCAAGCAATGCAAATGCAGCAGCCATAGACTCTGGGTTGGCATTATAACTTTCATCAAGCAGCAAAACTTTGCCATTGCGAATTTCAAGAAACTCTTGCACGCCGCGGCCCTTGGGCGGCGCTGCATCCGCCAAAGCCAAGGCGGCGCGCGCCAAATCAGCGCCAGCTAATTTTACCGCGGCAAGCACAGCCAAGCTATTCAACGCCATATGTGCGCCCGGCATGCCAAGCTTGAATGCAACGGCTTCGCCCATCACATCGGCTGATATGCAACAGCACGTCGGGTGAAGTGCCACTTGCTTTAAACGCACATCAGCCTTTTCATGCTTGCCGAATGATACAATATTTTGAATTCCAGCGTTGGTGGCTTGCTGGGCCAGAAAATCAAAAAATTCTGAATCGCGGTTGATCACGGCGCTGCCATCTGACGTGACGCCGGAAAAAATTTCTGCCTTGGCTTCAGCAATCTCATGCAGAGATTTGAAGTGCCCTAAATGGCTTGCAGCAATGGTCGTAATGATTGCGATGTGGGGCTTTACCATTTTTACCAGCGGAGTGATTTCACCAGCATGGTTCATGCCAATTTCAAACACACCAAATGCAACATCGCGGCCCATGCGCGACAGCGTTAGCGGAACGCCCCAATGATTATTGAAAGAAGCAACCGAAGCATGCGTGCTGCCAGAAGCTGATAATGCCACGTGCAGCATTTCCTTCGTGCTGGTTTTACCTACACTGCCCGTTACAGCAATCACCTTGCTCTTGTTCCAAGCCCGTGCTGCGCGGCCCATATTTTCAAGCCCGCGCAAGGGGTCATCAGCCACCACCAAAATAGGGCCAGCCGCTTTCATCGCATCCGTGGGCTTGCTCACGACAGCAACAGCAGCGCCACTGTTCAATACACTGACCACAAATTGGTGTCCATCATGCACATCGCCTTTGATGGCAATGAACACATCACCAGAATTCAGATTGCGCGAGTCAATCGCTACACCATTGAT
>JAYWFC010000039.1:0-2341 GCA_043778995.1 Aestuariivirga sp. | reverse complement strand
CGTCTGGCGTATAACCTCAAGAGGCGCATCCACCAGCCGTGATGATTTGCCTGTGATGCCCGCACTGTTCACAACATGTGTAATGCTGCCGAACTTCGCAGCTGTTTCATCGAACATGCGTTCAACGTCATCTGGCTTGCTGATATCACCCTGCACTGGGATGGCCTTGCCGCCAGAGTTTTCAATGTCTGATACAAGTGCCAAGGCCCGTTGAAGATCATTGACATAATTGATGCCCACGGCATAGCCGTCACTTGCCGCAGCACGTGATGTGGCCGCACCAATCCCGCGTGATCCTCCAGTGATCAACAAAACTTTGTTCATGCAGCCCTCAACATATTCAAAGCTTCTGCCGCATCCAATCGGCCATCATAAAGCGCGCGGCCACTGATGGCGCCTGCAAGCTTATGCGCATCTGGCTTCGTCATGCGGCGCACATCTTCGATTGAAGCAAGGCCGCCCGATGCGATGACGGGAATAGAAACAGCATCAGCCAGCGCCAAGGTGCTTGGCCAATTGATACCGGCCAAAATTCCATCACGGTCAATATCCGTATAGATAATGGCAGCAACGCCAACGCCTTCAAATTTCTTTGCGAGTTCAACAACGCCCAAGGCTGATGCTTCGGCCCAGCCTTCAACCGCAACTTTGCCGCCCTTGGCATCAATACCAACGGCCACTTTGCCCGGGAATTTTTTGCAGGCTTCTATAACAAGTGCGGGGTTGCGCACAGCCACTGTGCCCATTATTACGCGGGCCAATCCCTTGGCCAGCCAGGTTTCAATATCAGTCAATGTGCGAATGCCGCCACCCAATTGCACCGGGTTTTTGGTGGCCTTTAAAATATTATCAACCGCAGCGCCATTCACCGATTGGCCTTCAAACGCGCCGTTCAAATCCACCACATGCAGCCATTCAAAACCCATCTGTTCAAAGGCCAGCGCTTGGGCGGCGGGGCTTTCATTATAAACCGTTGCCTGTGCCATATCGCCCAGTTTCAGGCGCACACATTGCCCGTCTTTCAAATCAATGGCGGGAAATAAAATCACGGCTTCCACCGCAAGAAATTAGCAATCATCGCCAAACCCAATGCTTGGCTTTTTTCAGGGTGAAACTGTGTGCCCACCATATTGTCATAGCCAACCATTGCTGTGATGGGGCCGCCATATTCAGCCGTGGCCACCATGTCTTCCGGAAGCGTTGTTTCAAAATGATAGCTGTGCACGAAATAGGCGTGCAAACCATCATCGCCGGTTTTAATGCCATCAAGCAACGCGTGTTGAACGTGCGGCGTTATCGTGTTCCAACCCATGTGTGGAATTTTTAATGTTGGATCAGAAGGTGCAATGGGTTTCACATCGCCCGCCACCCAGCCAAGGCCGCGGGTTGTTTCATGTTCAAGCCCACGTGTTGCCATCAACTGCATGCCAACACAAATGCCGAAAAAGGGCCTGCCCTTGGCAATCACTTGCTGTTGCATGGCCTCACGCAAACCATCAACCGCCATAAGCCCATCGCGACAATCTTTAAATGCGCCAACGCCCGGCAAAACCAACCGATCAGCATCCGCCACATCATCGGGCTTTGAAGACACAATAATTTTGCCTTTAATTTTATGATCAGCGGCGGCTCGTTCAAACGCCTTCAAAACCGAATGAAGATTGCCCGAACCATAATCAACAACAACAGTTTTCATCACGTGGACAAAGTGCCCTTGGTTGAGGGGATAACATTTTTCTGGCGCGGATCAATTTCCAAAGCGTCGCGCAAAGCCCGCGCCAAAGCTTTAAAACAACTCTCGGCAATATGATGCGAATTTGCGCCATAAACATTTTCAATGTGAAGTGTGATCCCTGCATTCATGGCAAAGGCCTGAAACCATTCGCGCACCAATTCAGTATCAAAATGTCCAATTTTATGGGTGGGGAAATTCACTTTGAAAATCAAAAATGGCCGCCCCGAAATATCAATGGCGCAGCGGCTTAAAACTTCATCCATCGGCAAATCGCAAGAGCCATAGCGGCGAATGCCTTTGCGGTCCCCCAATGCTTGTGAAACCGCTTGGCCCAAGGCAATGCCTGCATCTTCCACCGTGTGGTGGTCATCAATATGCAAATCACCTTTGGCGGCAAGTGTGATGTCCATCAGCGAATGGCGTGCCAATTGTTCCATCATATGGTCAAAAAAGCCAACGCCAGTTTTCACGTCATAAGCGCCCGTGCCGTCCAGATTGACTGACACTTTCAACGATGTTTCAGTGGTTTTGCGAGAAATTTCAGCTTTGCGCATGGTTTATACCCTGTGAAGAGGCGCGTCTTAGCAGACGCAACATAAATTGGCC
>JAYWFC010000038.1:0-16790 GCA_043778995.1 Aestuariivirga sp. | reverse complement strand
CCGCAGCAAAAGTCGCTTGGGTCGAGCCCGGTACAACGCTCGGAGATTTTGATCGCGAAACCCAAGCCTACAGTTTAACTGCCCCGACAGGCATAAATTCAACAACAGGCATTGCCGGTCTAACGCTTGGCGGTGGCTTTGGATGGACCACACGAAAGTTCGGCATGACCATAGACAGCTTGATCAGCGCAGATGTGGTGACCGCAAATGGAGAAATCCTGCATGCAAGCGAAAAGCAGAATGCCGATCTATTTTGGGCTATTCGAGGTGGCGGTGGTAATTTCGGAATTGTCACGGGCTTCGAATTCCGGCTGCAAACGCTGGGTCCACAGGTTCTGTCAGGCTTGTTGGTTCATCCCTTTGCCGATGCTCCCATGTTGCTCAGCCAATACCGTAGCTTCGTTGCGCAAGCACCCGATGAATTGTCAGTATGGCTGGTGATGCGCAAGGCCCCGCCATTGCCCTTCCTGCCTGAGCAATGGCATGGCAAGGAAGTGCTGATCATGGCGATCTGCTATGCGGGCGATCCCAGCGAAGGCGAGAAAATTCTAGCCCCACTTCGCAAGGTCGGTAAACCAATTGCCGACGTCATTGGTCTAAATCCATTCGCCGGTTGGGAGCAGGGATTTGACGCTTTGCTCACACCAGGAGCCCGCAACTATTGGAAGTCACATGATTTCAGTGAACTCGACGATGGGCTGTTGGCTAAACTCACGGATTTTGCTGGACGCTTGCCAACCAATGAATGCGAGATTTTTATTGCCAGTGTCGGTGGAGCGATGGGTCGCGTGCCGACCGGAGCAACCGCATTTGGAGGACGGAGCGCCAAATTTGTAATGAACGTTCACACCCGTTGGCAAAATGTTAAAGACGATAAGCGTTGCATTGCTTGGGCCAGAGAATTCTACGACGCAACGAAGCCGTTTGCGTCGAGGACGGCATATGTCAACTTCCTTTCGGAAGAAGATGGCGACCGTCTCTCGAGTACCTACGGCACAAATTTTGAACGACTTTCCGAGGTCAAGCGAAAGTATGATCCAGAAAATGTCTTCAGGGTAAATCAGAATATCAAGCCGTAGTCTCAGCCCATGACGACGCTTTGGTAGAAGAGATGTGGCAGTTGGATTCTAAACGGACGAGACGTTCGTGATGTGATTTCTGCTCTCGGCCCAAAGCTGACTTAGGGTTGGGAGCTCTGCTTGTCTGCTGTTCATCAGAATGCTGACTTGTCAAATGCCTATCTTCTTTTGAAATTATTTAAACACAAAAACCCCGCTCCTGCTTTCGCAAGAACGGGGCTTTTTGCAGTATGTATTTCTTACAGACGGTAAAGAATTTGATCCGTCCAATACCGTTCCAAGCGGGCCAAGGCCTTGTTCAGCTTGTCGAACTCGTCTGTGGAAAGGCCCACAACTTGTTCGATCGCTGAAAGCTGGCGATTATAAAGTGCATCCACGCGGTTGCGGATGTTTTCGCCCTTGTCTGTCAGGCTAATGCGCACAGAACGTTTGTCTGAATTTGAACGTTCGTGGTTCACATAACCCTGCTCGACCAGCTTTTTCAAATTGTAAGACACGTTGGAGCCTTGATAATGGCCGCGTGTTTTCAATTCACCTGCTGTCATTTCAGCATCAGAGATGTTGAACAACAACAGCGCCTGCACTGGATTAACTTCTTTTTCGCCCGTGCGTTCAAAGTCATCTTTAATCACATCAAGCAGCCTGCGGTGCAGACGCTCAATCAAGGTCAAGCTTTCAAGGTAACGGCCCTTGATATTGACGTGCTTTGGATCAACTGTTGGACGCTTATCCCCCACAACCAATTGTGTGTTCATTTCAACCACCTTTTTTTCTAACCTGTCTCTTGAGATCTGCCTCTTTGTTGGGCTTTCTCTCTTGATGGTTTCATATTAGGTGGGGCGGTTTAAGGTGGCCTGAACAGACTCGGTAAATTTGTCGTTATATTTTAGCCAAATGATATTCCTTTAAAACAGCGTTTATTCGGGGTTTTCAAAGGCGCTTAATTGATGATTGGCAAAGCCAGTTAATGATTTCTGTCTAAGAACAGCTTTGGGCCGATGCATCGCTTCGCGCTTGGCGCAATGCTTGGCCCACGGTTGCGCCAGAATGGTTCGTCATCACTTGGGCGTGGCCCGATATGATTGACTTATAAAGGCTGCCCAATTGCCCAGCTGGCATGGAGCCACAACGGCTGGCCAAATAATATTGCGCTGTCATGGCCTGATATTTACGCAGCGACATATCGGGTGCGTTCGGTTTTACCTTTTCAAGCTTAGCGGCTTTTACCGGAAACAACGGCTTTTGCATTTTTGCTTCAACAGGCATTTCGATTGACTTTGGTTCAGCAACGACAGTTTGTACAGGTGCCGGCAGTGCTGCAACCAGTGCAGGCGGTGCCACCGTTGGCGTTGTTGGAACTTGCGTTACATCCATTGGCTTTTCAGCGGCGGTGGAACTGGCCCATTTTGCGGCGTTGAGAATGTTTGTTACTTGCTCTTTCTCATTGGCGTTGCAAGCGGCAGATTTGCCCGCTTGGTGGCCGCGCAACATGGTGGCTTTGGTGGCCTCAACAGATTCGCGATTGGCCAAGCGAATTTCTGCCCGCGCAACCAAGCCTGAAAGCGTGTCTTTATCTGTGGCACTGAGATAGTTGCATTTCATGTCAACCGATTGGGCCCTGGCCAACATCTCGCCCGCCATTTCTGCCGGTGGTGTTGCAGCAAAAGCTGCTCCGCCAAAACCCAAAGTTGAAACAAGAACCCACGCCCCGACATTTTTTAACATGACACAACTCACTTTTGTTATGGACATCAAATCTCATGGCAGTTGCTAAGACATGATAAATTTTAGATAAATTGTCATGGCCCATGGTTAATCAATGCTTGCACATTTGCCAAAGTGAAGGCTTCACGCTATTTCAAATCTATGACACATCCATCATTCCCCACCACGCGGTTGCGCCGCAATCGTAAAGCGCCTTGGGCCCGTGCCCTCGTGCGCGAGAACCATGTGACTGTTGAAGATTTGATCTGGCCTATTTTTGTGATTGATGGGGCCGACAAACAGGTTTCCATTTCATCCATGCCCGGCGTTCATCGGTTTTCGATTGATGTGGCTGTGGCGCGCGCCAAGGAAGCTTATGATCTTGGCATTCCACTGTTGGCATTGTTTCCAAACACCGATCCGGCAAAGCGCGACGAAGATGGCAGCGAAGCATTGAATGCCGACAACATTGTTTGCCGGGCAGTGCGGGCGATTAAAGCTGCTGTTCCGGATATTGGCATTTTATGTGATGTGGCGCTTGATCCTTATACATCGCATGGCCATGATGGTTTGCTGCGCGGCCACCAGATTGTGAATGACGCAACGGTTGATGTGTTGGTGAAACAAGCGGTGCTGCAAGCCCAAGCCGGTTGTGACGTGATTGCCCCTTCAGACATGATGGACGGGCGCATTGGCGCAATTCGCCGAGGGCTTGATGCGGCTGGCTTTCTGGATGTGCAAATTATGGCCTATAGCGCCAAATATGCTTCCGGCTTTTACGGGCCGTTTCGTGAAGCGGTGGGTTCAGGCGGCATGTTGAAAGGCGACAAGCGCAGCTATCAAATGGATTCGGCCAATACAGATGAAGCGTTGCGCGAAGTAGCTTTGGATATATCCGAAGGCGCTGACATGGTGATGGTGAAACCCGGCATGCCTTATCTTGATATCATTTCGCGCGTGAAGCGGGAATTTCTGGTTCCCACCTTCGCTTATCAAGTCTCTGGCGAATATGCCATGTTGATGGCCGCCATCGAGCGCGGTTGGCTCGATGGCGACAAAGTGATTGGCGAAAGTCTTCTGAGTTTCAAACGCGCTGGCGCAGATGGTGTGCTGACCTATTTCGCGCTTGATATGGCCAAGAAGCTTAGCGGCTAAACCGTGCAATTAGGCTTGACGTGTCCCACCGTCCGCCGCCCATGGCTTGCACTTCGGAATAGAACTGATCAACCAGGGCTGTGAGTGGCAGGTGGGATTTGTTTTTGCGGGCTTCATCCAAGCAGATGCCAAGATCTTTGCGCATCCAATCTGCTGCAAAACCAAAATCAAATTTTCCGTCGATCATGGTCTTGTGGCGGTTTTCCATTTGCCATGAGCCAGCGGCACCTTTTGAAATAACCTCGATCACGGCTTTCATATCAAGCCCCGACTTCATGCCAAACTGAATGCATTCGGCCAAGCCTTGCACAACACCGGCAATGGCAATTTGGTTGCACATTTTGGCCAATTGGCCAGAGCCCGATGGCCCCAGAAGTTTGCACATGCGGGCATAATTCATCATCAACGGTTCGGCCTTGGTATAGATATCTGCATCGCCACCGCACATGATGGTGAGCAAGCCATTTTCAGCGCCCGCCTGCCCGCCGGAAACTGGCGCATCAATAAAGCCAATGCCGCGTTTGGCTGCTTCGGCATGAAGGTCACGCGCAATGTTGGCAGAGGCCGTTGTGTGGTCTACAAAAATGGAGCCGGGCTTCATGCTGTGGAAAGCACCCTGCTCTCCCACGGTTACGCTGCGAAGGTCTTCATCATTGCCCACGCAGGCAAAAACAAAGTCTGCGGCTTCCGCCACATCTTTGGGCGTGGCTGCGGTTTTTCCACCATGCTTGGCCACCCAGGCTTCGGCCTTGGACTTTGTGCGGTTATAAACCTGTATCTCCACACCTGCTTTGTTTTTTAAATGGCCTGCCATGGGAAAACCCATCACACCCAAACCAATCCATGCTGTTTTCATCTTATTTTCGTCTCCAATCAGGCTCTGTTAGAACTTCAGAGATAATCTGCCAATGGGGTTGCGCATCACCGTTTAATTCGCAATATTCAGTGCGCAAATCATGACCATTGAACGCCCAAATTTTCCGCAGTTTTTTATAACAGCGCCCAGCCCATGCCCTTACTTACCGGGGCAGTTGGAGCGCAAGGTGTTCACACATCTTTTGGGCAACGACGCGCGCGCCCTTAATTCACAACTTTCGCATGGCGGTTTTCGGCGCAGCCAAAGCATTGCCTATAGGCCTGCATGCGATAGTTGCAACGCCTGTACATCGGTTCGCGTTCCCGTTGAAAGTTTCATGTGGACGAAAAGCTTTCGCCGCGTTTTGCAAAAAAATCGAGATTTAACGACGGGCGTTGTGAAGGCAGCGGCCACATCTGAACACTATGAACTTTTTCGCACTTATATCGATACGCGCCATTCTGAGGGCGGCATGGCCGATATGTCGGTTTTGGACTTTGCGGCGATGATCGATGAAACCGTGGTTGATAGCCGCTTGATTGAATATCGCTATGAACGTTCACACGCCAATGGCGGCGAGCTAGTTGCAGCCGTTTTGATGGATGTGTTGCAGGATGGGCTTTCGCTGATTTATTCATTCTTCGACCCCACAGAAACTGCCCGAAGCCTTGGCACTTTTCTGGTTTTGGACGGCATTTTGAAAGCCAAAAAACTGGGCCTTCCCTTTGTTTATATTGGATATTTGGTGCAAGGATCCAAGAAAATGGAATATAAAAAGAGGTTTTCACCGCAAGAACGGCTGGGCGGCCGAGGGTGGTTGTTGGTGCGTTAACCTTATTTGTTATCTTTGTTTGCTAATCTATCGTTAATTTGAAACACTATTTTCGTAAGTTTGTTGTCGTTGAGGGTTCACATGCGCAGCGCTTTGAAAAATCCACTGGGCATTGCACGGCTGGTAAACGATCTTGAAACCGGTCTGGGTGCTTTGGGCCTCAAAGTAACCTGTGGCAGCGATATGGCCGAATTTGCCCAATTGAAAAAAGCGGCTCGTGGCTTTGAACCGGGGCCGATGCATGATCATACAGTTTGCGACTTTGCTGGCGAACGTGCGTTTTGGATGGCACTTTCCAACGCTTCCGACAAAGTGGTTGGAATGCAGGCCTTTCGGTTCGACTATGTTGATATCAGTCTGGCTGAATGGTGCAGCAACTATATGATTGGCGTTTATATGCGACGCAAAGAACTGATGGTGCCCAGCCACACCCACCCACCCGCTGGCAGTATTGCTGAAAAATTGCGCGGTGGTTTGGCCTATCACGGCGAACTTTGGATTGATGGCCACGTAAAAAGCCAAAACGCCGTTGATCTGTTCACGCGGCTTGGGTCTTATTTGGTGCTGCTGAGATGGAACCCTGATGCCATTTGGGCTTTAACATGCCAAAGGCTGGCTTCGCGTGGCTATATGGGCCGGTTTAACTTTTCGGTGGTGGAGCGAGGGTTTCTACGCTGGGCTTGGCACTCTGAAGGTGTTGATGCTGTAGAATATTTGGCGGTGGCTGATCGGCAATATCTTGAACAATCAGTCGAAGAGGATCTCGAATCCGGGCTGTTCCGCAGCGGCGAAAAAGCCGCAGCGCTTGGCTTTAGTTCGCCCAAAAATGGGGCCTTGCCCCGAGAATTGCTTAAATTACTTTAAAAGAAATATTGGCCAAATCTGCAATAATCGAAACACCCGGTTTTGATGAACTGCCCAATTTTGGAAATATCAGGCGGTGATAGGGCACCCAGTGCACTTCATTGTTGGCCATGCGCAATGCCGCCAACACATGATCTGTACGGGGCTTTCCCGTGTCTAAAACTTCACGATAACCTTGGCTTACAGCGTCGCTAAACGAGGTTGAGTTTTGATAGGCGAATGAATTTTCAACAACACCATAAAGCTTGCTCATCAAAGATTTGCTGCCAACGCGGTTCACGTTGAAGCGTTCCAAATTGCTTTCAAATTCACATTCAACTGTCAGTTCTTCAGGGAATTGCTGGGTAAGTAGGCAGTTTTGAATAAGGTCTGAAATCATGCTTGGCTTGGAATCCACCTTCTCAACAAAGGTTTTAATAGGGAAATGCCTGTCACCGCGCGCCAGAATTCCTTCTAAACGCTTGCGCGCCTGCATGGCATCTTGAAAAAACTCTTCAAACCAGCCGGAAATGAAAAACCGCAAGCAAATGGGCGCTTGGTATTTTGGCAACTGATCCATGATGACAAAAATAGAGGTGAAGCACGGTGTTTGAACATGCCACTTCACTTCGGTTCCAACCGGCCCAGTGGTTACGCGAACACTTCCATCACGGAAACGTTTAAGTTCTTCCGAGGCAGAAAGTTCGACGGTGGGCTCTTTGCTTTTTTCGGCTGCCCCGTTTGTAATCCAAATTCGTGTCGCCAACATTATATAGATCGAACCGCGGTTAGCGGATCACTCCAGTTTTGGTGCGCCTTTGCTTGCGCACCAACAGTTCAACCCCCAGCCCGATCGGGTTAAACAATTCAGATCCCCCGATCCGAAAACTATATTAGAGCCAAAAGCTTTACTGATCTTTAATCAGTTAATTAGGAAAACTTGTTGCTCTTGGGAAAACCTCGCGGCGGCAAGCGGCCTGCTTGGGCGCGTTCGCCGATCCATTCAGCCAAATCTGTTACATTCCAATTCCTGCCCGAAGAATCAGTCCAATTCAGGCCCTCTGCCAATTTGAATGCGCGCGCATCAGATAAGCCACCGTCTTTAAATTTCTGCAGACGAACGCCCTTGCCGCGCGCCATTTCTGAAAGTTCATCTCTCTTGAAAATCAGCATTTTGCGGTTTTCACCAATGGTGGCGATATAATCGGCATTTTCGGCAACAACCGAACAAATCAACGCTTCGGCCGGTGTTTTCACGTTCAGCACCTGTTTGCCTTTGCGGGTGTTGGCCACGCATTCATCTTCCGCCACGATGAAGCCATCACCATCGGTTGAAGCGATAAGCCGTTTTGCTCCGGCTTGATAAATGAACAAACCAGCGATGGCATCAGCAGCATCAATATCAGCGAGCAGCCTCACAGGTTCGCCGTGTCCGCGCCCACCCGGCAGTTTTGAAGCCTCCAATGTGAAGAATTTTCCGGATGATGAAAACAACATCACCTTATCTGTCGTCTGTGCACGGACGATATATTTACCCTTGTCACCATCTTTATAGGTCAATGCAGACTGATCTTCCACATGGCCCTTCATGGCGCGGATCCAACCTTTGTCTGAACACACGATGGTGACAGGTTCTTTCTCGATCATCGCTTGATCAAGATCAACATCAATGACGGGCGCTTCTGTGAAATCAGTTCGTCTGCGGCCCAAAGGGGTTTTCTTGGAGAACGTTTCTTTCAGCGATTTTATGTTTTCGGAAATATGCGACCACTGCTGATCTTCTGAACCCAGAAGTTCTTTCAGCCCCGTTTGCTCTTTTAACAGCGCATCATTTTCTGTTCGAATTTGCATTTCTTCAAGCTTGCGCAAGGCCCGCAAACGAAGGTTCAAAATGGCTTCGGCTTGTACGTCGTTGATTTTGAATCGCGTCATCAAGGCAGGCTTGGGTTCGTCTTCCTCACGAATGATGCGGATCACTTCATCGATATTCAGATAAGCAATGAGATAGCCGCCAAGAATTTCCAAGCGCCTTGCAATGGCGTCCAACCTGAATTGCGATTTGCGTTGCAAAACTTCGCGGCGATGATCAAGCCATTCGCGCAACACATCTTTCAACGACATGACACGCGGAACTTTGCCGCCAGACAACACATTCATGTTCAGCGGAATGCGCGTTTCCAATTCGGTGTTGCGGAACATTTGCTCCATCAAAACTTCTGGGTCGATATTTCGGGTTTTGGGTTCGAGCACCACGCGAATATCTTCAGCTGACTCGTCGCGCACATCACCCAAGAGAGTGAGTTTTTTATCGTTCAACAATTCGGCGATGCGTTCAATCAATTTGCTTTTTTGAACGAGGTACGGAATTTCGGTGACGACAATTTGCCAACCACCGCGAGCCAATTCTTCTTTTTGCCAGCGCGCGCGCACTTTAAATCCGCCGCGCCCGGTGCGGTAAGCCTCGATTATGTCATCGCGCTTGTCAATAATTATGCCGCCCGTTGGAAAATCTGGCCCCACCACAAATTGCGCAAGCTTATCCACACTGGCGCCCGGGGTTTTGATCAAATGCAGCGCCGCATCACAAATTTCAGCCACGTTGTGCGGCGGGATGGATGTTGCCATGCCAACTGCGATGCCAGTTGAACCATTGGCCAAAAGATTGGGAAATGCACCTGGCAGAACAACAGGCTCTTCCACCGTGCCATCATAATTGGGCCGAAAATCAACGGTGTTGTCTTCCAAATCTTCCAGCAGAAGGGAGGCAACTTCTGTCATTCGCGCTTCGGTGTAACGATAGGCGGCGGCACCATCGCCATCAATGTTGCCAAAATTGCCTTGGCCATCCACCAGCGGATAACGCGACGAGAAATCTTGGGCCAATCTTACAAGTGCATCATAAATGGATTGATCGCCATGGGGGTGGAAGCCACCCATCACGTCACCCACAATTTTGGCAGACTTTTTAAAGGCGGTGTTGGGATCTAGCCGCAACAGGCGCATCACATGCAACAAGCGCCGATGAACTGGTTTTAAACCATCACGCACATCGGGCAAAGCGCGGTGCATAATTGTTGAAAGCGCATAGGCAAGATAGCGTTCTTCCAACGCATCTTTCAGTTCAATGCCTTCAATGTTTTGCGGTGCGGGTGAATTAGAATCAGATTTTGCCATGATATTGGCGGTCTATAGGAATTTGCCGTTTTGCGACATTCGCAATTTTCATGTGCAGATTCAGTGGGTCTTGCCTTGGCCCAACCAATCAACAAACGCAAATGCGATAACAACGAAAAGGAAAACAAACTCCACGCCACCAAGCAACATGATATTATTTGAATTGAGCGGGCCTGCTTCAAAAATGGATTCAAGCAGGTTGATGGCACCAATGGCCGCGATGGTTGAAGCCAGCTTCAATTTCAGTACGCCAAAACTCATGCTTGAAAGCCACGATTGGCTTTTATCATCATCTTGATTTTCAACGAATGAGCTGAAGAGCGACAACATGACCATAACAACCAACCCCGCAACCAAGGCCGAGTCGATCAAACCTAAAATTTTCAAAAGGGCATCAACCTCATCCATCGTGGGCACGGCGAGCAAGAACTTATAGGTTTTGATTGCAAACACCGCAGCAAAACCAAGCAAGGCCAAGGCCAAGGCCAAGCCAAAGCAAAAAACCAGCATCAACCAGCGAAAGGCGTGGAGAAGACTAAAAACTTTTTTTACGTTCATTGTGTTTTCTTAAAAGACTAATTGGTTTTTTGCCAGTGATGAAAATCTAAAAATTGCTAGGCGCGCATTGCCACAACTTTGACGACCGGTTTTTTGCCCCACGCATTATCACAGGCGCGGCGCAGTGCGTTTCTTATCGCCTCTTCGACTGCGTTATCGTCTTTCCTGCGGCTGCGAGGCATGGCGGTGAATGCTTCTTCTGCCAGTTCGGCCAATTCATCGCCCAAGCGCTCTGGAATGCCATCAATGATCAAATGAAAATCTTGCATATCCAATTTTGCATCAATCAGTACACTGACGAATATGATTCCTGCAAATGAAAGCTTGCGGCGGTCTTTGGCGGGGCCGTCTTCTGAGTCGACAATCAACTTGCCATCAAGATGCAAACGGCCACCGGGCGCTTCGTCAATAATGCCAGCTTCGCCGGGCTTCAACCGCGCGATTTTAAGATCTTCGAGAATAATTGTTTCAGGAATGCCGTTAGCCTTGGCGAAATTTGCATGGGCCTTCAAATGGCGTGGTTCACCATGCATGGGCACCAGAATTTTTGGGCGCACCCATTCATACATCATTTTCAATTCGCCTTGGCGCGGATGGCCTGACGAATGCACCATGGCTTCATCTGGCGTGATCACTTCAATATCCAGCTTGGCCAAATTGTTGATGACGGCGCTGACCACCTTTTCATTGCCCGGAATGGTGCGGGCAGAAAAGATCACCAGATCGCCCTTTTCCAAAGCGATTTGCGGGTGGCTGTCATCTGCTATGCGGCTGATGGCGGCGCGCGGTTCGCCTTGGCTTCCGGTGCATAACAATAAAATGCGTTCGGGTGGCAGATAGCCAAATTCTTCAATATCTAAAAATGCGCCAGCGTCTTTTAAATATCCACATTTGCGCGCGGCCTCAATTGTGTTGCGCATGGCGCGGCCCGCGATGACCACTTCCCTGCCCGCTGTACGCGCGGCGCGAACAGCACATGAAATGCGCTCAACATGGCTTGCGAAAGTTGTAACAGCAACGCGGCCTTTGGCATTTAAAATAATATCTTCAAGAGTTGCGGCCACATCTTTTTCAGATGGCGACATGCCTTCACGCAACACATTTGTTGAATCGCAAATCAGCGCATCTACGCCTTTGTCGCCCAATTCACGAAAGCGCTTTTCGTTGATCGTGGCACCCAACATGGGGGTGCGATCAATTTTCCAATCGCCTGAATGAAGCGCGTTGCCTTCCGGCGTTTCAATATAAAGCGCACAAGATTCGGGGATGGAATGGGTGACGGCAATGAATTCAAGTTTGAACGGCCCCAAGGTGAATTTGCTGCCGGGCTTGTGGGTTATAACCGGCACATCTTCATCAAGCCCACGTTCGATCAATTTCAGTTTGAGAAGTTCTGCGGCAAAAGGCGTGCAATGAATCTCGCATTCAAGCTGCGGCCACAAATGAACGATTGCGCCGATGTGATCTTCATGGGCGTGGGTGATGACAAGACCATTAAATTTTTTACGGTTTTTTGTGATAAAGCTTACGTCAGGCATAATCACATCGATGCCGGGATCGCGTTCGTCACCAAATTTCACGCCCAAATCAACCATCAGCCAATCGCGGTTGTTTGATGCGCCTGTGCCATAGCAATAACAGTTCATGCCAATTTCGCCGGTTCCGCCCAAGGGCAGCACCACAAAATCTGGCGTTTGATCAAATTTCTTTTTTGGATTGGTTTTTGGTGTTGGTTTTCTGTTCATGTGGCTGGTCATAGCCTATGCGCACGTCTCCTGCATAGAAAGACTTAACGACTGAGTTAGCAAGCCGCAGTTGAAGCGCACCATCTGGCCCCAAGCCCGCAAAGATGCCGTGGACCGAGCTGGTTGGCGTTTCAATCGTAACGGGTTTGCCAATTGATGCGCAACGCGCTTCCCACACCGCAGCAATTTTGGTGAACCCTGCCCCCTCATCCCAAATTTGCAAATAGTTTGAGATGCTTATGCGCAACGCTTCAAACATTGAATCAACTGTTGCTGCGGCAAGGCGCGTGACGGGATAGGCTAAGCCTTCGGGGTGATGGGCGATGTTCACACCAATGCCGATGGCAATGAGGTTTGGTGAAAATGTTTCTGCAAGAATGCCGCAAAACTTGGCGTTTTTGAGCATACAGTCGTTAGGCCACTTGAGGGTGATGCTGTGCGCATCAACGAAAGAACTTGCGGCATCATGCACGCTTAACGCTGCAACAAAGCTAAGCTGGCTGAAGGTGCTTTGTGGCGCAGCCGTAGGCCACAACAGGGTTGCGTAAAGATTGCCGGGCTTTGACACCCAGTGGCGGCCCAAGCGGCCTTTGCCCATAGTTTGCTCATCAGCCACAATCCACAGAGGCCCGGTTTGGCCAGAAGCCGCTAAACGGCGAGCTTCCAAATTGGTGGAATCGATAGTGTCGAAGTGGTGAACTAAAACAGAGATTTTGCGGCACCCGTTGCCAGCATGATCAAAGGCTGTGCAAAAATGATGAATGCCAAAACGAAAGCGCAAGCCGCATAGGCAACCCAAGTTGTTTCCAACTCACCTTCATCAAAGGCGGGTGCTGGTTCATCGAAATACATAATCTTGATGATGCGCAAATAATAATAGGCACCAACCACAGAGGCCACAACGCCCAGCACAGCAAGAACATACATGGGCATTAAGCCAGTTTTGATTGCCGCAGCAAAAACCAATAATTTGCCGAAGAAACCTGCCAAGGGCGGAATGCCTGCCAGCGAAAACATGAGCATAGCCAAACAAAATGCCAAGCCTTTGTTGGTGCGAGAAAGGCCTGCAAGATCAGATATATTCTCAACATATTGGCCATTGCGGCGCATCGATAAAATGCAGGCGAACGTACCCAGCGTGGTGACAAGATAAATCAACATATAAACAATCATGCCTTGCACGCCTTCAATGGTGCCTGCGGCCAACCCAACCAGTGCAAAACCCATATTGGCGATTGAAGAATAGGCCATCAGGCGCTTGATATTGCTTTGGCCAATAGCGGCAAACGCACCCAAGGCCATGGAAGCAATGGAGATGAAAACAACAATCTGTTGCCAGCTTTGTGTAATGTGCGCGAAGGGGCCCACCATAACGCGCGTGAACAAGGCAATGGCGGCAATTTTGGGCGCAGATGCAAAAAACGCGGTGACAGGTGTTGGCGCACCTTCATAAACATCAGGTGTCCACATATGAAAAGGCACGGCTGACACTTTGAAAGCCAAGCCCGCCAGAATGAATACGATGCCAAACACGATGCCCAAGGTTGGGCCGCTGACGGCGAGAGAGGCGGCAATTGCTGCAAAACCTGTCTGCCCGGTTATTCCATAAATAAGCGAAGCGCCATAAAGCAACATGCCTGATGAAAGTGCGCCCAGAACAAAATATTTCAACCCAGCTTCAGATGATTTGGCGCTGTCTCGGTTAATCGCTGCCACAACATAAAGTGCCAGCGATTGCAACTCGAGGCCCATGTAAAGGGCAATCAAATCACCCGCTGAAATCATCAACAACATGCCCAGTGTGGCAAGCATGATCAACACGGGATATTCATTCGAGTCCATGTTTGTGCGGGCCAGATATTTTCCAGACATCGCCAATGTTACGGCTGAACCCGTTAACGCCAAAACTTTCATCATGCGCGCAAATGGATCTGCGATAAATGCGCCACCGAATGCGGTTACGGTACCGCTGCCTGATTTCCAAACGATCATCAACGCCACAACAATGAATGCGGCAATGGCTGCTGCGCGAATTGCACTTGGCGTTACGTGTCTTGAAAACACGCCCTCAAGCAAAACAATCATGGCTAAAACCGCGAGTGCGATTTCAGGGAGGGCGGCGGCTGCGCCAATTTGTTGAAAAATTGTCATTGGGATCACCGCATCGCGACTGAAATGGTTTTAAGAATAGCTTCGACCGGCAAACCCAACAAATTGAGGATTGGTGCGGGATAGATGCCGAAGAATAATGTGAGAATGACCAGGGGTGCCAAGGTGACCAATTCCCGTGGTGTCATATCCACAATGTGGGTGAGCGAAGATTTTTCCATCGCCCCCAGTACGACGCGGCGATACAGCCAAAGCGCATAACAGGCCGACAAAATGACACCTGATGTGGCGAAGAATGCCACCCACGTGTTGTTTTGGAATGTGCCCAACAATGTCATAAATTCACCCACGAAGCCTGATGTTCCGGGCAAACCCACATTGGCCATGGTGAAGAACATGAACACCAGCGCATAAAGCGGCATGCGATTGACCAAGCCGCCATAGGCCTTGATTTCGCGCGTGTGCATACGATCATAAACCACACCAACGCTGAGGAACAATGCGCCAGATACCAAGCCGTGGCTTATCATTTGGAATATTGCGCCATCAATGCCTTGGCGTGTGAACGAGAAAATGCCCATTGTAACAAAACCCATGTGGGCCACAGATGAATAGGCAATCAGCTTTTTCATATCTTCCTGCATCAACGCCACAAGCGATGTGTAGATGATGGCGATGACCGACAGCGTGTAAACCATCGGTTGGAAATAATGGGAAGCATCAGGGAACATGGGAAGCGAGAACCGCAAGAATCCATATCCACCCATTTTCAACAAGATGGCAGCGAGGATGACTGAACCAGCAGTCGGCGCTTCAACGTGAGCATCTGGCAACCAGGTGTGAACCGGCCACATGGGCATTTTAACCGCGAAGGATGCAAAGAACGCCAAGAACAGCCACGTCTGCATGGCCACGGGGAAGCCCGGGTTGCGCGTTAACAACACCGCAATGTCCGTTGTGCCGGCCTGCCAATACATGGCGATGATGGCCAGCAGCATGAGCACTGAACCCAGCAATGTATAGAGAAAGAACTTGAAACTGGCATAGACGCGGCGAACCCCACCCCACACACCGATGATCAGGAACATGGGGATTAGGCCTGCTTCGAAGAACACGTAAAACAGCACCAGATCCAGCGAACAAAAAACGCCGATCATCAAAGTTTCGAGAACCAGAAACGCAATCATATATTCACGCACGCGCAGCTTCACATACCACGAGGCAAGAATGCAGATGGGCATGAGAAATGTTGTAAGCAGAACGAACGGCATGGATATGCCGTCGAGGCCCATGCGATAGCCCGCAACGGTGCCAAGCCAAGCGTGGTTTTCAACCAATTGAAAACCCGCGGCATGAGAGTCAAAATTCGGCAAGATCAACAGCGACACGAGGAACGTGGCAAGTGTTGTCCACAGTGCTGCATAGCGTGCGCGACGCGCAGCAGCTTCATCATCGCCATGGCCGAAAAGAATGAACACCACACCCAGAAGCGGCAGGAAGGTGATGACCGAAAGAAGGGGCCAGTTTTGCATTTAGTGAACGCCCCCAAAAGAGAACCAAGAAACAATTGCGGCAACACCAATCAACATGGCGAAGGCATAGTGATAAACATAACCACTTTGCAGTTTGTTGATTTGCACAGTGCCTGCGGCAACAGCTGATGCTACGCCATCTGGGCCCAAGCCATCGATGATCATGCCATCGCCCGTTTTCCACAAGAAGCGGCCAAGCCACATGGCAGGGCGAACGAAGAGGAAGTCATAAAGCTCATCAAAATACCATTTGTTGAGCAAGAACTGATAAGCGGGTTGGTGTGTCGCTGCCAAAGCTTTGGGCATTTCCGGCCTGCGAATGTAGAACAGATAGGCCAGCGCGAGCCCTGCAACCATGGCGATGGTTGCGGCCCATTTTACCAAGAGGGGCACCAATTCCATTTTCTGCAACAATTGGTTTTCAGGCGCGCGATAAAGTGCTGGCCCCCAAAATTCGGCTTGGCCTTCGCCCATGAACCAATGCTGAAACACAAGGCCAGCAACACAGGCGCCCAATGCCAATACATAAAGTGGCACCAACATAACAGGCGAGCTTTCATGGATGTGAGACACTGTTTCAGCATCAGCCCGCGTTGGGCCATTGAAAGTCATAAAGGCTAAGCGCCACGAATAAAAGCTGGTGCAGAAGGCTGCCACAACCAAGGCACCAAAGGCAAAAAAGCCTTGCGATGTGCCTGCCGCGTAAGAGGCTTCAATAATTGCATCTTTAGAATAAAAGCCCGCAAAGCCGCCGACGCCGGGAATGCCAACGCCAGTTAAAGCAAATGTGCCAATCAACATCATCGCCCATGTGATGCGAATATGGGGCGCAAGGCCGCCCATTTTGCGCATGTCTTGTTCGCCAGACATGGCATGAATAACCGAACCAGCCCCTAAGAACAGCAAAGCCTTGAAGAATGCGTGGGTGAACAAATGGAAAATGCCAACGCCATAAGCGCCAACTCCCATGGCCACAAACATATAGCCAAGCTGTGAACAGGTTGAATAAGCAATCACGCGCTTTATGTCGTTTTGAACAAGGCCAACGGTTGCCGCGAAAAACGCCGTTGTTGCGCCGATGATCACCACAAAATCACGCGCCACGGGGGCAAGTTCAAACAATGGCGACATGCGCGCCACAAGAAACACGCCGGCCGTCACCATGGTTGCTGCGTGGATCAAGGCTGAAACAGGTGTTGGACC
>JAYWFC010000037.1:0-16894 GCA_043778995.1 Aestuariivirga sp. | reverse complement strand
CTATTTCGGGCAGACCTTTCTAAATATGTGGCCCACCGCCCATCGGTTTTGTATTGGGTGATGCAACCGGGCGCAGACGTGGGCGGCATTGGCATGGGCCTTGTGCGCATGATCAGGCCATGGAACGAATGGCTGATTGTCTGGGGTTATGACATCAATCAACCAGCCCCCATTGTTGATGCGGCGATGGCAACATCTGTTGCGCGCCAATTGGTGGGCGACCCCACGTTAGACATCGAATTGATCTCGGCCAACACGTGGACGGTGAACAACATGTATGCAACCACTATGCAGAAAGACCGCGTGTTCATCATGGGCGATGCTGCCCACCGCCACCCGCCATCCAACGGCTTGGGTTCAAACACGTCTATCCAAGATGCTTTCAATCTGGCGTGGAAATTGGCCGCCGTGGTGAAGGACCAAGCCACCCCAAAACTTCTGGAAAGTTACACCGCTGAACGCGCCCCCATCGCCAAACAAATTGTAACACGGGCCAACCAATCCATCGGCGAATTTGGCCCGATCTTCCAGGCTCTCGGGATGGATGGCGGTGTTGACCATGCCAAGATCCAAAAAAATATGGATGCGCGTGCTGATGCAACACCCGCTGCTGAAAAGCAGCGTGAAGCATTGCGCAAAGCAATCGCTTTCAAGAAATATGAATTTGATTGCCATGGCGTTGAAATGAACCAGCGTTACACATCAAACGCCATTCATGCTGACGGCCAGAAAGAACCCGCTTTTGAAAAAGACAAAGAATTGCATTACGCGCCAACCACATGGCCAGGTGCCAGGCTGCCCCACGTGTGGGTGTTTGATGCAAAAGGAAAGCCGCGTTCCACGTTGGATATTACAGGCAAAGGCCATTTTACCGTTCTCACCGGCATCGGCGGCCAAGCATGGGCGGTAGCCGCCAAGGCCATTGGCAAAAAGCGCGGACTTGAAATTAAAGTGCGCATCATCGGCCCGCGCCAAGAATTTGAAGACCATACGGGAGATTGGGCCAGAACATCAGAGATAGCTGATAGTGGTTGTCTGTTGGTGAGGCCCGATCATCATGTCGCATGGCGGGCCTTCACAGCTTCGCCCACTGCGGAACAAAATTTATCGCAGGCACTTGATAAAATTTTGGGACATTGATCATGGCCAAGGCAGCAGCAAAAAAGAAACCAGCAAAGCGCAAAACCTCACCTTATTTTACAGCAAAAGATTCTGTGAAAGTGGTGCAAAATCGTTCAGGCCCAAAAGCCAACAAGCGCACCAAGGTGCTTGTGGATTCATTGGTGAAACACCTTCATGCCTTTGTGAAAGAAACCAAGCCCACACTTGATGAGTGGATGTATGGGATTAATTTTTTAACGCGCACCGGTCACCTTTCAACAGACTGGCGCCAAGAGTTCATCTTGCTCTCCGACGCGTTGGGCATATCGATGCTTGTTGAAACGTTGAATAACGACAAAATATCGGGTGAAACGGAATCAACTGTTCTGGGGCCGTTTTATATCCCCAATGCCCCACATTATGCCAATGGCGCAAACATCTGCCTTGATGGCAAGGGCGATCCGGTTTTGGTGCAAGGCAAAGTAACAGATGCCAAAGGCAAAATCATTGCGGGTGCAAAGCTTGAAGTGTGGCAAACTAATGATGAAGGCTTTTATGATGTGCAGCAAAAAGGCATTCAACCAGAAAACAATTTGCGCGGCATATTCACGTCTGATGAAAAGGGTCGCTATAGTTTCCGTTCGGCCTATCCGCGCTATTATCCCATTCCCTATGATGGCACAGTGGGCGATATGTTGAAAGCATTAGACCGCAACCCAAACCGCCCAGCGCATTTGCATTTTATGATTTCAGCGCCCGGTTATGAAAAACTGGTGACACATATTTTTACACCAGATTGCCCATGGCTTGAAGATGATGCCGTGTTCGGTGTGAAGAAAAGTTTGATCGCAGACTTCAAATGGACGGATGATGCAAAACGCGCAGGCGCACTGGGCCTGCCCAATCCGTTCCGTGAAGTCACCTGGAATGTGAAGTTAAGCAAGGCTGCAAAAAAGAAATGACCAACGCGCCTTGCATCATTTGTGTGGCCATCACGGGTTCTTTGCCAACCAAAGAAAACAATCCAGCAGTGCCCATCACCATTGCTGAACAAATTGAAAGCACACAGGAAAGTTTCGAAGTTGGCGCATCAATCGTTCACGCTCATGTGCGCGATGATGAAGGCAAACCCACGTCTGATCCTGAACGCTTTGCAAGATTGAAAGAAGGCATAGAAAAGTATTGCCCGGGCATGATTGTGCAGCTTTCAACAGGGGGCAGATCCGGCGCTGGCAAAATTCGCGGTGGCATGTTGCCCTTGCGACCAGACATGGCATCGCTTTCAGTGGGTTCTAATAATTTTCCCACACGCGTTTATGAAAACCCACCAGATTTGGTGGATTGGCTGGCGGCTGAAATGCTCACTTACAATGTAAAGCCAGAAATTGAAGCTTTTGATCTTTCTCACATTGTACAAGCTTGCGCGATGCAAAAAGATGGCCGTTTAAAAGGCCCGCTTTATGTGCAGTTTGTTATGGGTGTGAAAAACGCCATGCCTGCGGATGAGAAGATTTTTGATTTCTATATTGAAACACTCAAGCGCCTTTCTCCGGGGGCGCAATGGTGTGCGGCAGGCATTGGGCCAGCCCAGATCATCATCAACGAATGGGCCATTGCCAAAGGCGGCCACACGCGCACTGGCATGGAAGACAATGTGAAAATTGACCGCAACACTTTAGCACCATCCAACGCCAGCCTTGTTCGCCGCGCAGTTGATCTGTGTGAAAAAAATAATAGGCCTGTTGCAACATGGCAGCAGGCCCGGGAAACCCTGATGCTTGCCCACCCTAGTGGTGCATAAACAACGCGACCAAAATGATAATCGGAATGGGAACCCCTAAAAGCCAAAGTAAAATTCCACGTCCCATGATTGACTCCATTCAATTCAAAAATTGAGGGTGACAAATTGCTTTGTCACCCTCGTTAAAATTAATAGCTTGCCCGGTTCACAGCCACAATTCGGCCGCGGCGTGAAACCGCAACGTCGACTGCTCTTCCGCGCTTGCTAGCGATGAAGTGGTAAGGGCCCGGCGCACAGCTTAGTGTGCGCACATTGCGAAAGCCACTTGCACGAACAATGCCGCGCGCTTCACCACAGCTGACATAATATCCGTATTGACGGCCGCCGAGATAAATGCCGAGACCGAAATTCACACCAGAATTTCCGAATTGGTTATAATGGGGTTGTCGCCAATCGTGGCGATGCCTCATGTTCCAGTTTCCATTATCATTCTGGGCTTGATTGTCGCCCATTGAACCATGACGATGGCGTCTTTTCCAATCCATATTTCCGGTTTGGCTTTGACCGTTCTGGTTGCCCGCTTGGTCTTGTATTGCGGCGATGCTAAGGCCATGCGACTGGGTTGGCCAAAGCGAATGACAAACGTTTTGTGCCGTGTTCGGTCATTTAAAGGGTCACTCAATCATCAGAAACCAACCTAAAACCCAAATACGTCGGTGGCGTTCCGGTGGCGCAGCCGCCAGCGGCTGGGTTGCGCACGAACACGGGGATCGTGGCTTCATGTTCGCCTTCCACGACATAGGCTGGGCAATAACTGGCATCTTTGCCTTCAAAGCCTTGGGCCGCACAAGTCATCGTCCATTCCCACACATTGCCATCAAGATCTGAAATGCCATCTGGTGTTTTGGTAAAACCGCCACTGTGGCGCAAGGGGCCGCCAGGTGTTTTTTCTTGGCCATATTCGGCCGCCCACGCAAGGCGCGGATCAGTGAACAGCGGCGCTGGTTTGGGTTTTGCCAAACTGCGATTGAGCCAGTGCCATTCGTCCTGTGTTGGCAAGCGCAAGCCACCGCCACTTCTTGCGTTTGCCCACGCGAGATATTCATTTACGTCAAACCAGTTGACCCCCGTCATCGGAAGGGGTGTCGCAGCGGGAGCTTTGGGGCCATGGGCACACCCCTTGTCATTTACGCAGCGTGCCCAATCCGCTGTGGTCACCTCAACACGAGAAACGTGAAGCGTCTGGCCATCTGCCATTTTTACGAGAACCATATTTTCGCGCAGAAAAGCATCATGTGGCACCCCCGCCCAAGATACAACAATGGCACCCAGAAAAATGGCGATGGCGCTGCGCAGCATAATGTTACGCTTTGATTGGCCTGGGTTTGGACACTTGCATCATAAGATCATCATTACACTGGCCGTCTACTTTGACATGGGCCGTGGCCCCCAGCATCACTGCCTCAATGAGATTGTGATTTACATATGCGTAAATGCCAGGTTGGCGGAACTTGTAGAGAGCAGCACCAGCAGAACCGCCGCAGATGAACCAGGTTTCCAAACCCACTTCTGGCGGGTTGCCGAATTTGCCAGTTTCCCACACATAGTCACCATGGCCACCGATAAGATGGGGCCTGGAGTCGCGGTTGGCTTGGGCGTGAATGAACAACACAGTGTCGCCCACTTTGGCTTTCAATGCCTTGTCGCCAGTCAACGCGCCTGCTGCGCCGTTAAACACCACATGCGTGGGGATAAGCCCGCGCATTACGTCAAGGCTTTCGGGCAAGTCTTCGCCCGCCGATTGATATTTCTTGAAAGCGCCCTTTTCGTCTCGTGGAATGTAGAAATCTTGTTCGCCGATATAGTAGGCAATGTCATATTTAAGCGCATTGCCCTTGGCATCTTTCAAGCCATCACGCGGCAACACCATCACCGCGCCATTCATACCATGCACCACATGATAAGGGATCATCACATCGCCCGGCGCGCAATGATAAACAAACACGCCCGGCTTGATGGCCTTCCAACGCAGAACAACTTCTTCGCCGGGCAACACTTTCGTCAAAGCGCCGCCGCCCAAGGCACCGGTTGAGGCGTGGAAATCGATATTATGTTCCATGGCGTTCGTGGCCAGGCTTTTCAACGTCAATTCCACATAGTCGCCCTCATGGGCCACAATCATCGGGCCGGGCACAGTGCCATTGTATGCGAAAGCCCAAATCTCGGTGCCTTCCTTGTCGATAACGATTTTCTTTTCTTCAATGGTCAAAGTTACTTCAATCACTTTGGGGCCAGAGGTTGCCACTTGCTCATGCTCTGGCAAAAACGGCGGGGCGACTAGCTTTTGCTGTACACGCGGCAGCTTTGAAACATCTAAGGCTGCATCATCTGCAAGGGCGGTGTTGGAAACAAGCGAAGCCGCAGCGGCAGTGAGCGCTGTAACAGCAAGAAGGTTGCGCCTTGAGAGCTGCACGTCATTGCCGGTTTTGAAATTAGACATGATGTTACTTTCTTGAATGGTGAAACGATTATGAGTTCGCGATTATTTAACGTCGATCACAGTCCACATGCCCGCCATGTAATGGCCAGCCACGTTGCAAAAGAGCAGGTATTTGCCGGGAGCCAGATCAAGGATCAGCGAAGCGGATTTGTTGGGCATAATTTCTGAAACCGCGCCCAAGGTTTGCAGGCCTTCAAGGTCCACCTTGTTGCGGCTTTGATCATAAGCCAGCACTTGAGCTTCATCATTGATACGCGCCACTTGCACTTCATGCACAAGGCCACTGGCCAGATTGGTCACATCAAAGCGCACCATGCCGGGCAGGGCGGATTTTGGATTAGCGGCAATACCCATCTTGGCCTGCGCCATATTTGCATTCATGCCCATGCCAAGGCCCAATGGCTTGCTCAAATCACCACTGCCCATTTTGTCGATGAGGGTAATTTTCACTGTCGTTTCGGCAAGGGCTGCGGGTGCGAATAAACAGGCGAACAAGGCTGCACCTGTCAGTGCTTTTATCAGTTTCATGGAGCTCTCCTTTAAAGAAGTATATGAAATGCATATTTACTGTTTTGGGTTGCTGACGGCGTTGACTTGCGTCAAGCGCCGTCACTGAAACGCAGAGGTGTGGAACTAATTTTTGCTTTTAAGATAAGCGATCAAGTTGGCGCGGGTGGCGTCATCCTTCACTCCGGCGAAGGCCATCTTGGTGCCCTTCACAACTGTTCTTGGGTCTTTCAACCAAGCATCAAGGGCAGCATCGTCCCAAGCTGCGAATGTAGCGGCATAGGTTTTGAAGGGGTCGGAATAATTATAGCCTTCAGCCGTGCCAGGTTTGCGGCCTGCAATGCCAAGCAGCGAGGGTCCAACCTTGTTGGCTTTATCAACAAAGCTGTGGCAGGCGGCGCATTGCTTGGCCACTTGTTCGCCCTTGGCGGCATCACCATCGGCCCAACCGCTGCTGCTGCCCAAGGCCAACGCAAGGCCCGCTAAAACCATCAATTTCATTGTTTTTCTCCGTGCTATTTGTTGCCTTGGTCAGAATTTACGTTTTGCAATGGCGAAGCGCATTGATGTAGATCAAATACATCTATTATTGTGGCCGATAGGGTGAACCATGCGATTAACGAATTTTAGTGACTATGCGCTGCGGTTGTTGATCTTTGCGGCCACAAAGCCAGATGAGTTGGTGACAATTTCAGAAGTTTCAAAGGCCTATGGCATTTCCAAGAATCATTTAATGAAAATCACCAACACTTTGGCCCAAGGTGGATTTGTAGAAACCGTGCGCGGGGCCAAAGGTGGTTTGCGTTTGGCCAAGCCAGCCAGTGCCATCGATCTTGCTGCCGTGGTGCGCCTCACCGAGGCTGGCAGTGACTTGGTGGAATGTTTTAACCCCGCCACCAACACCTGCGTTATCGATCAGGCCTGCAGGCTGAAACATGTGTTGCATGATGCGCTTGAATCTTTCTACCACACGCTGGCGCAAGTTACTCTCGCGGACCTTGTGGCACGCCCAAGCGGATTAGGAACGATCTTCGCGTTGCACACCAGAAACAAGAAAAGTTGATTTCGAGGAATCGGTGAAAACTTTATTTGCAGGTGGATCATCTTCCAATATCCGCGCTGCAGCTCCTTCAAGGTCGTCGTATTGACCAGATTTGATCGACCAAAAGAAAGCGGCCAAACCTAAAAGGCCCAAGCCCAGCGCAACGGGGATCAAAATGGCCAAGCTGACCATTACGCGGTTCTCTCAACTTTAAATGTGTTTGCAGCAGGGGTTGGATTTTTCACCGTCGGCCCACCAATGCGAACCCATTTCAAACGCATACTATTTGCAACAACGATGATTGATGATGAAGACATTGCCACTGCGGCAATCAAAGGATTGAGTGCCCCAAAAATCGCCAGCGGAACTGCAATCGCATTATAGAGAAGTGCCAATGCGAAATTCTCCTTCACAATGTGTTCGGTTTTTTTCGCAATGGCATAGCTCTGCCAAACAGCAATCAAATTTTCATGGGTAAAAACAAAGTCGGCTGCCATGCGGCCGGTGTCTGATGCGCTTGCTGGCGCCATCGAAACATGGGCTGCCGAAAGGGCAGGCGCGTCATTCAAGCCATCACCCACCATCAAAAGCTTCTTGCCGTCTGCGGCGAATGTGGCAACGCGTGCCACCTTTTCTCCGGGCTTCAAAGCGAAACGATATTTTTTGATTGCTGCGGCAAGTGCCACTGATTTGACCGCCGCTTCATTGTCACCTGAGAATATTTCAACTTCAATTCCGGCCTTCGCAAAATTTTCAACGGTTTGAGCTGCACCATCACGAAGCACTTCATTGAACTTCACCGAGTAAGGCCGCACACCTTCAACCGCAAAACTTAATCCTTGGCTATTCCCCACCTCACTTGCAATCTCCGCAACCCAATCACCGCGCCCCAGTCGCAAGAGTTTGCCTTGATAGCTGGCTTCCACACCAGAACCCGGAATTTCACGCAATCCATTCACGTCATTCAGCGGCGCTTCATCAAGTGAATTGAACAGCGCCCGCGATGCCGGATGCACACTGCGTGAGGCCAAAGTTTTTGCCAAAGCAGAAAGCGTGCCCCTGGGAATTTCATTATAAATTACCCTGGCATCGCTGGACGTCAGCGTTCCGGTTTTATCAAAAGCCACGGCGTCTATTTCGGCCAAGCGCTCAAGCGCTGAGCCATCCTTCATCAGGATACCCATGGAGAACAAACGCGATGCTGCCAAGACATGGGCCACCGGAACGGCAAGGCCCAGCGCGCAAGGGCAGGTGATGATTAAAACAGAAATTGCGTTGGTCAAAGACAGGTGCCAACTGCCGCCGCTATATATCATCCAACCCAAGAAGGTCACCAAAGCCAACAGATGCACCATCGGTGAATAGAGCCGCGCCATGCGATCAGCCAGCCTTACATATTGGCCGCGCCCACGCTCTGCCGCCTGCATCATTTGCAAAACATCGGCCAAAAATGAATCCTTTGCATCGCGCTCAACACGCAGATCCACTGCACCCGTAAGGTTCATAATGCCCGCTTCAAGGCTCATTCCGGGTGTCACACGCAACGGTTCGCTTTCACCTGTCACCAATGAACGGTCAACATCGCTGTTGCCAAATATAACCGTGCCGTCAATGGGTATGCGCTCACCTGCGGCCACGCGCAGCGTCATGCCAGGTTCTATTTGCTCCAGAGGCAAATAGTTTAATGCGCCATCAGGTGAAACGACCAATCCACCTTTGGCCGCCAGTCGACTAAGCCTTCCAACAGCATCGCGCGCCTTGCTGCGCATCATATAGTCCAGCGTGCGGCCAATAAGCAGAAAGAAAATCAAGGTAACGGCGGCATCAAAATAGGCATGGCCCCCGCCAGCAAAATTTTCATAGAGCGACATGGCGGTGGCTAAAATAACGCCAAGAGAAATTGGCAAGTCCATATTCATGCGGCGATGCTTAAGTGCGTTAAGTGCCGATTTGAAAAATGGTCGCCCAGCGTAAGCAACGGTTGGTATTGCAATTAACGCCGAGAGAAAATGAAAAATCTGCGCAGTTGCTGGCCCAGCACCTGACCATACCGAAACCGAAAGCAACATAATGTTTGCTGCGGCAAAACCCGAAACTGCCAAAGACCGTACGAGGGTTTGAAATTCAACATCGGCATGGCCCGTCGTTTCGTCATCCATGGATTGAGACGAATATCCAAGTGTATCGAGTGCCTTTAATATTTCTTCAGGTGCGTTGTCTTGCCCACTCATTGTTGCCGAAACGCGTTTTAAAGATAAATTGGCGCGCACTGACGTGATGCCTGGGACAGCAGACAGTTTTCGTTCAATCGTAGACACACATTGGCCACAGTGAATTCCCGGAACCGAAAGAATATAGAGAACATCGCCGTTTTGCAGCGGTTTTGAAGTGCGCTGCAAATCTGCCAAGCGCTGACGATCACGTGCAGCAGACATCTCGTGCGCAATATCGGTGGCCATCGGTCCAACGCAACAGCTCATCTCATTCACCCGTTACAATGAGTCGAAATGGTTGCCGCCAGACAATGTCTCCATTCAATTTTGCCGAAAGTTCACCGTTCCAAATGCCATTGCTCAACTGGGCGGCTGCCTCATATTGCCCAGCTGATGCGCGTGTGGCTGTGAGAGCCTGTGCACGAGAAGCATTAACTGGTCTTTCGAATGAGATTTGAACATCATTCGCATCCACTGGTTTGCCATCTGCGTAATTCAGTTTGAGTTGCAGTTTGCCATTCTCCAGATGCAGGTGGTGCGCAATTCCCAAGGCCGCTGATTTTCGCAGCGCCGCAACATCACCGTTGAATTTCTGGCTGGCGACATAGGAGTTTTCAACCACCAATCCTGTCCAGCTGTGAACGGCCATGAAAGCCATATAAAAATTAACGGCAATCACAACGCCGAAGAAACTTACGAATATAGCCAGCATGTGCCTGCCCGTGAGCGGCTTAGGTGGGGCGAGAAGTTTCATGGTTTTGCTCCCGGCACATCAAACTGTGCGGCATATGTGGCTTGTTCTGATGACTGCTTGTCATGGGCAGTGATTTTAAATGGCACTTGTCCAACAGTGGTCATCTGCAGTGATTGCGTTACAAAAACATGCAACGAGCGCAACTTGTCTGGATCAACCGAAATATCAGCACTTCGACCTTGCACCTCAGGCATTTCAGCAACGGCCATTTGCGCGCCCGGCAAACCATCAATGGAAAGTATAATCACACGCGGTTCTGGCACCATGTTGAGCAACTTGATTGTATAGCCATTGCGAATGGAACCATCCGACAGTTTCACGGAAATCGGATTGCGATCATGCAACACGTTGAGTTGCAGGCGGTCCCGCGTCATTAACATGTAAAGCATGGCAATACCGATGAGGCCCCACATGCCGAGATAGATCAACGTGCGCAAACGAAAGAAAATACGCCAATCAAAATGACGTATGCCGGAAATAAATTCACCCGATGCATCGCGAATGCGGTGGGGCGCAATGATACCGCTTGTCGGATGTTTTGCCAGCACGAGGTTATGATTATAGTCGTGCAACGTTGAATATGAGATCAATCCAGTGGGCTTGCCAATTTTTTCCATCACTGAATCACAGGCGTCAATGCAAAGCGCACAGGTGATGCACTCGAGCTGTTGCCCGTCTCTGATGTCTATTCCTGTGGGGCACACTGCAACGCAAGCATTGCAATCCACACAATCGCCAGTCTCTAAACCTTGAGCAAGTGCCTTTTTAGAACCGTGGCTGCGTGGCTCGCCGCGCCAATCATTATAGGTAACAACCAGCGAGTCTTCATCCAGCATCGCGGCTTGAATGCGCGGCCACGGGCACATGTAGATGCAGACCTGCTCACGCATTAACCCGCCAAAAACATAGGTTGTCGCTGTTAATACGGCCACTGTGCCATAAGCGATAAAAGGCGCTTGCCCAGTGATAAAGCTTTTCAAAAGAGTTGGTGCATCAGCAAAATAAAATATCCACGCGCCGCCTGTTGCAACCGCGATTAAAATCCAGGTCGCATGTTTGATGACGCGCAGGATAATTTTATGAACGCTCCACGCTGCAGCATCCAACTTCATGCGCGCATTGCGATCGCCTTCGAAGAAGCGTTCAACAGCGATGAACAGATCAGTCCACACTGTCTGCGGGCAGGTGTAACCACACCAAGCGCGCCCCACCACAGATGTTACTAAGAACAGCCCCACGCCGGCCATAACCAACAAGCCTGCGACATAGAAAAATTCCTGCGGCCAAATTTCAATAAAGAAAAAATAAAACCGCCGATGCGCCATGTCCACAAGCACAGCTTGGTTTGGCGCATAGGCACCACGATCCCAGCGCAGCCATGGTGTTATATAATAGATGGCCAATGTCACCAGCATGATCAGCCATTTTAGCCGACGAAACGCTCCGTCGGCGCGTTTAGGAAAAATCTTCGTGCGGGTTTTATAGAGTGGCGCACCTGCCGCTTTGGCACCCGTGTTGATGGCCTTAACGTCTTGTCGTTCTATGATGGTTGTGGTTGCCACCGACTATTCGCCGCCGCCCAAAGAATGGATGTAGGCCGCCAATTCCTTAACAGTAACATCACCTAAGCGGCTGCCCCACGCAGGCATAACCCCTTGGCGCGGATTATTGATCTGTTGGATGATGGCGTTCAGGTCACCTTTGTAAAGCCAAATGGCATCGTTCAACTGTGGCGCACCCACTTCCCGTTTACCTTCGCCTTTGTCACCATGGCAGGCAGCGCAATTGTCTGTGAAAATCTTGGCACCTGTTGTTGCAAGTGCAGCGTCTGCATCTTGCTTGGAAATTTGGCGCACGTAATTGGCAACAGCTAAAATTTGATCACTCGTCAATAACTTGTCATGGCCAAACGCTGGCATCTGTGAAACACGTGCATCCTTGTCTGATGCATCGCGAATGCCATGTGTGATTGTTTGCAAAATATCTTCGGGCTTGCCGCCCCAAAGCCAAGAGTTGTCATTCAGGTTTGGAAAGCCCGGGCTGCCTTGAGCACCCGAACCATGGCATGTGGCGCAGCGCACCTTAAATGTTGATGCGCCCGCTGCCACGGCAAACGTTCGCAGCTTTTCATCTGCCAGAATATCAGTAATTTTAGTGGCTTTGATTTGGGCCACGATTGCAGAATTAGCGTGGTCAGCAACCGAAAGTTCTTGGCGAATATCCGCCCGCGAAGACCAACCCAGCAAACCTTTTGAAGCGCCGTGAAGGCCAGGAATTGCGGGATAAGCAATCACATAACCAATCGCAAACAGGATGCAGAGATAGAATGTCCAAAGCCACCAGCGTGGCAGCGGATTGTTCAATTCTTTGATGCCGTCCCATTCATGGCCGGTGGTTTCAACGCCAGAGAGTTCATCAACTTCATTCAGGTTCGCCATGGTTTAATCTTCTCGGAAGGGAATGGATGCAGCTTCATCGTGGACTTGCTGTGCGTTGGGCCGCAGCGCCCAGAGAATTGCGCCGACGAAAAACAAAAACATAAGCAGCAAGCCCCAGCTATCGGCAATTTCTCGAAGAACAGTGTAATCAAATTGCATGGTCACTTTCCTCAGCGATCATCTTGGGTTGGATTGTAGGCGGAGAAATCAACCAGCGTTCCCAACATTTGCAGATAGGCAACCAATGCATCCATCTCGGTTAAACGATTTGGATTTCCGTCAAAGTCACCCACTGTGGTTTTAGGATAGCGCTTCAAAAAATCTTTTGAGTCGGCTGCGGCGTCGGCCTGCGTTTTCATATCCGCCTCGGCCGTGGCGATCATGTCTTTGGTGTAAGGAACACCAACACGACTGTTGGCAAGCAGGTGCGCACCAATTGCCTTGGTATCGAGATCTTTGTCGGCAAGGAAGGAATAGGGGGGCATCACAGATTCTGGCACCACTGAGCGGGGATCGGTGAGATGTTGCACATGCCAATCATTGGAATATTTGCCGCCCACGCGCGCCAAATCTGGCCCTGTGCGTTTTGATCCCCATTGGAAAGGGTGGTCATACATTGATTCAGCCGCTAATGAATAATGGCCATAGCGTTCAACCTCATCGCGGAAGGGGCGGATCATCTGGCTGTGACAAAGATAACACCCTTCGCGCACATAAATATCGCGGCCGGCAAGTTCCAAAGGCGTGTAAGGCCGCATGCCATCAACCTTTTCAATAGTGTTCTCAATCCAGAAAAGAGGCGCAATTTCAACAATTCCGCCGATCGTGACAACAAGAAGCGAAAGCACCAGCAGGATCGAAACATTGCGTTCAATTTTCTGATGCTTATTGAGAATGGAATTTGTGATGGGCGAAGACATGCGGGCGCTCCTTATTCGGCTGGCTGCAAAGCGGGAGCTTCAGCACCCATGGGAATTTCATCGCGAATGTCGCCCTTGATGGTTTTATAAACGTTGAAAACCATCACCAAAGCGCCCGAGAGGTAAAGCACGCCGCCAAATGTGCGCATCACGTAATAGGGGTGCATGGCCGCAACGGTTTCAGCGAAGGAATAAGCCAGAAAGCCTTGATCGCTATATTCACGCCACATCAAGCCTTGCATGATGCCTGATACCCACATCACCGAGGCGTAAACCACAATGCCCAGTGTGGCCAACCAGAAGTGCCAATTGACCATGCGCAGACTATAAAGCTGTGTGCGGTTCCAAAGCTTAGGCACAAGGTGATAGATGGCACCGAAAGACACCATGCCCACCCAACCAAGGGCACCCGAATGCACATGGCCAATCGTCCAATCGGTATAGTGGCTAAGCGAGTTCACAGTCTTGATGGACATGAGCGGCCCCTCAAAGGTCGACATGCCGTAAAAGGCCAGAGATAATACAAACATGCGCAAAATGGGATCAGTGCGCAGCTTGTCCCAAGCGCCTGACAACGTCATCAGGCCATTGATCATGCCGCCCCATGAAGGCATCCACAACATCACAGAGAACACCATACCGAGCGTTTGTGCCCAATCAGGCAGAGCTGTGTAGTGCAGATGATGCGGGCCCGCCCAAATATAGAGAAATATCAGCGCCCAGAAATGGATGATGGAAAGGCGATAAGAATAAATCGGACGGCCCGCTTGCTTGGGCACAAAATAATACATCATGCCCAGAAACCCCGCGGTGAGAAAAAAGCCCACAGCATTGTGGCCATACCACCATTGCACCAGCGCATCTTGCACGCCGGAAAATGCTGAATAACTTTTCGAACCTAAAAATGAAACGGGAACCGCAATATTGTTGACCAAGTGCAACATGGCAACGGTGACAATGAACGAGAGATAGAACCAGTTGGCTACATAAATATGAGGCTCTTTGCGTTTGACAAGTGTGCCCAGAAAAACCAACAGGTAACACACCCAAACAATGGTCAACCAAATGTCCACATACCATTCAGGCTCGGCATATTCGCGGCCCTGCGTGATGCCGAGCAAATAGCCAGTGCCCGCCATCACGATAAAGAAATTATATCCCCAGAACACAAACCAAGCGAGATTGCCGCCCCACAGGCGCGCCCGTGTTGTTCGTTGCACCACATAAAACGACGTGGCCATCAAAGCATTGCCGCCAAAAGCAAAAATAACAGCGGATGTGTGCAAGGGCCGCAACCGCCCAAAATTGAAATAAGGTTCCAAGTTAAGCAGGGGCCACGCTAATTCAGAGGCGATGATGATGCCCACCAGAAACCCGGCTATGCCCCAAAACAGTGAAGCAATAACACCGTAGCGCACCACTCCATCTAGAAATCCTGAGGTATCTTCAATGGGTAAAGGGTGGCCGGGGCTGGCAAACTGAACGCGCCGCATCAGAAAAATAGCGCCAATGCCAAGCGTTGCAAACGCGATCCACATGTGTGCTCGAAATGCTTCGTCTTGCCCGACCGCCGCCGCCAAAAGTGCCAACAATGCTCCAAATGCAACGATGATCGCTGATCCTGCGTACCTCATGGAAAACCCTTTGTTTGCAAATTTTAAAACCTGCCGACCGAATGCCTTGGCCGGATCGATTTCGCAGCTCCCGCCTGTTGCGGCATTGATCTAGATCAATGACGTCGATCTGATTTGCGACGACATCCTCTGATAGCTGGCAAGTCGGGCTGGTTCCTGCATCGAAATGATTGTGAATGGTCGAGAACCAAAAAGAAAATGGCGAACGCAATGCTGCCGACAAGGCGCAATCTGTGTTGGTGCAAACCTTTGTCTATCATCTTAATCAGCAACAGTTCATTTGCGATGTGCTTGAAGCCATCGCGGATTCTCTTCCCGGAAGCGTTGACGTGCAAGTATGTCATCGCGTTGGTCAAACGCTTCTGCCATTAATCGTGCAGGCTCACCAATTTGAGGAAAACCAGCTTTTCCCGTTTTTAGGCAACTCCAAGCATTTTCGATTCGAATTGATGCAAACAATCAAGCGGCTAAGGGCAGAACACGTAAGCGACGAGGATTATGCGGCAGACATCTGTAGGGCTTTTGCGGGCGAGATCAAAAATCTTGATCGCAGCCAAGCCGAAAGTTTGGGCTGGATGTTAAGGGGTTTTTTCGAAAACGTCCGTAGGCACATATCACTTGAAAGAGAACATATTTTGCCTTTGATTGAAACCAATTTTACAAAACCGACGATGCAACGCTAGTCTAAAGAATTCACTTCTATCAAAGCGCGCAATCGAATTAAGTCTGGAACTTCAACAGTTCGATTGTTGGTAATGTGAACGATTCCGGTTTGTCGCAATTTTGTAATTTGGCGGCTGACAGTCTCAATTGTCAGGCCAAGAAAATCGGCAATGTCGCTCCGCTTCAGGGGAATTTCGAACTTGCGTTCGTTGCTTGTGGCTTCGGGGTCAACATGAACTGCAATGAAATATAAAAAGCTTGCCACTCTTTCTGCTGCGGTTTTGCGGCCCAACGTCAACATCCATTCACGCGATTCATCAAGTTCTCGCAATGCTTGCAAATGGAGACGGTGCTCCAAATCAGGCGCCCGGGATATGAACTCATCTAATATAGCCCGTGGAAATGAACAAATTTTGACATCCGTTGCAGCCTCGACCGCGAAGTCATTTTCTTTGCTGAAAGGGCGGCCCATAAAATCGGGCGCAAATTGCAAGCCAACAATCTGCTGGCGGCCATCGGCCGTTGTTTTTGAAAGTTTTACGACGCCCCGAAGTATATTCGAATACCGCGCTACGGTTTGACCTTGAAAAGCGATCTGTTGCTCAGCGCCAATCATGTGTTTTGTTGTGTGTTTACTCAGACGCACAAGTTGCTCGGCAGTCATTACACCGCAAATACCCTTATGCCTTGCCTCACATGCTTGACACAAAATCGGAAGTTCCGAATTATGAATATCAAGCCGCTCTCTGGTTTCAGGGTTCAAATTTACGACATCCATTTCTATTGGGTGGTCATTGATACGCTTTGCTATGCTATGATCCATCACGTCAGTTGTAAAACGAATTTAGCGTCACGTGCATTTATGCTGAATGCTCAGAGCCGGCTTTTGCCCGTGCTTTGTCGTGCAACAATTTTATATCCCAGATCAATTCTCTTGCTCACAGATGCGCTATTCCCCGAGATCATCTTAATGGCTGTTGCGGTGGCCAACGTGCCGGCCTGACGCCGATCAACGGCCACCGACGACAAAGAGGGAGACGAATAAGCGGCAAATTCAAGATCGTGGAACCCCAGAATTGAAACATCGTCTGGAACGTGAAGTCCCAACTGGCGGCATTTCATCAACGCACCCAGCGCAAGGTTGTCGTCACTGCAGAATAGTGCTTCTGGAATTTTGCCATTTTCTGCAACGTCGCTCATAATGGCTGAACCAAGTGCGATGCTGCTGCGTTCGGCTTTATGGGCCAACAAGTTAGTGTAGGAAAGGTTTGCTTCTGCCATCGCACGGCGATAGCCGCTCAACCGCGCAGCAGCGCGCACATCAAGATTGGCCATGACCATGCCAATTCTTCGGTGGCCAAGATTGATCAGAAATTTTGTG
>JAYWFC010000036.1:0-38651 GCA_043778995.1 Aestuariivirga sp. | reverse complement strand
GTTTGGCTTTGGGCTTCATCCGCATCAGCCAACCTTCCGCCTTGGCGCGGCGTGACAGTGTGATTGAGGCAAGGCCCACGCTTTCGGCAATTTGCGCCACGGTTTCCTGGGCCTGCTCATAGCGCAAGCGAATATGACCCCAAGCCGGAGAACCCTCCGGGGGTAAAATATTGTTCATTTTTTGTTCCTTAAAAAAACAGCCAAACCACAAGTCGGGGTTTGGTGGTGAAAGCAACTCGTTTTCGGCTTCACCCAATTCTGGATTATGACGAGGAATAGTAGGCTGACCGTACGCTGTCAAGGATTAAATTGCTGTTTGTGTATTTATTTTTTATAACGCATCATGTTTTGAACTAAGCTATTGTAACGCAATGGACATTCGGCAATTGCAATATTTGGCGGCTTTGGCGCGGGAAAAGCATTTCACCCGGGCGGCAGCTTCCTGCAACATCACTCAGCCAACCCTTTCAGGCCGAATTCGACAATTGGAACAAGAACTTGGCGTTCCTATTGTCGAGCGTGGACAACGCTATATCGGGCTTACACCGGAAGGTGAACGGGTTTTGAAATGGGCTCATCTCATTTTGGATAATTGGCAAAATCTGCAAGTTGAGCTTCAACAAATCAAAGGCAAAAGCCAAGAATTGGTGGGGCGCATGGTTTTGGGCGTCATCCCCTCGGCCCTGCCCATGGCCAGTTATCTCACCAAAGCCATGAATGCCAAGCACCCGTCGGTAGATTTTACAATTCTGTCGCATTCATCTGAAGAAATCATCCGTGCACTGAATGATTTTTCAATTGAAGCGGGCATAACATATCTCGACAATGAGCCGCTGGAAGGTTTGCTGAGGGCTGAGCTTTATCGCGAGAATTATTGCCTTTTCGTTTCAGCAAATCACGAATTGGCAAAGCGCGAAACTGTCACCTGGGCCGAAGCGGCGTTGCAAAAGCTGTGTTTATTAACGCCCAATATGCAAAACCGCCGGATTATTGATCGGGCCTTTGCTGTTGCCAAGGCGCATCCTTCGCCCAGGCTTGAAACCAATTCAATTATGAATCTCATATCGTCTGTTCGGTCTATGGGTCTGTGTTCCATCATGCCCGATTATTTCAAAAATGCCTTGGGTGTGTTGGATGGCGTTGTTGCCATTCCGCTGGTTGAACCTGCGGTTTCCCACGCCGTTGGCCTTGTTGCCGCAAATCGAGAACCGCTTTCGCCCGCCATAGAGGCGCTTTTTGAATCGGCCAAAAAATTCAAGCCTGATTGAGTTTGCCTATCACAGTATAGCCAAAGCCAATTGGATGTTCTGCAAATATCGCTCTAACAGTTGTTATGGCGAAAAAACACACGATTATCGAATTCAAATCCCCCCACTCCACCGAGGTAAGAGAAATCTGCTTGGCTTATGGCAACAGGCCAGATGCACTTTTGGAAATTCTCCACGATGTTCAGGAAAAGCTGGGTCATGTGCCCGAGAGTGAACTTCCCATCATCGCCAATGCGCTGAATATTTCGCGCGCCGAAGCTTATGGCGTTGCTACCTTCTATCACGATTTTCATTTAAAGCCCGTCGGCAAACATGTTCTTAAAATCTGCCGGGCTGAAGCCTGCCAATCGATGGGAAGCAAGGCATTGATTGAATCGGTGGAGAAATTTTTGAATATAAAAATGGGTGAAACTTCAAGAGATGGTTTGATCACTTTGGAAGCCACTTATTGTTTGGGCCTTTGCGCTTCAGCCCCTGCGATGATGATCGATGATAAACCCAAAGCGCGGATGAATTTCGCAAAGGCTGAAACTTTGTTGAAAGAGTTGGGCGCATGATTAAGGTTTTTGTGCCACGGGATTCTTCGGCCAAAGCCGTGGGTGCTGATGAAGTGGCTTTGGCAATTGCGGCCGAAGCAAAATTACAAAACGTCAGTATACAGATCATTCGAAACTCCACCCGTGGCATGGCTTGGCTTGAAACTTTTGTCGAAGTTGAAACAGCCCAAGGCCGCCTAGGCTATGGGCCAGTTGAAGTGGCTGATGTTCAGTCTCTGTTTTCCGCCAAATTTTATGAAGGCGCCAAACATCCCCTTGGCCACGGGCTTGTTTCTGAATTGCCCTATTTGAAAAATCAAGAACGCCTCACTTTTGCAAGGGCCGGAATAACGGATCCATTATCATTATCAGATTATCTGGCCCATGATGGTTTTGCTGGATTGAAAAAAGCTTTGAGCCTTTCCGGCGAGCAAATTGTTCACGAGGTTTTTCAATCAGGTTTGCGCGGGCGGGGTGGTGCTGGTTTTCCAACCGGCATAAAATGGAAAACAGTTCACGAAGCAAAAGCTGATCAGAAATATATATGCTGCAATGCTGATGAAGGTGACTCTGGCACATTCGCTGATCGCATGGTGATGGAGGGTGATCCCTTCATGTTGATCGAAGGAATGACGATTGCGGCCTTGGCTGTGGGCGCAAACAAGGGCTTCATCTACATCCGCTCAGAATATCCAGATGCCATTGCCACAATGAAAGAAGCAATTCAAATTGCCGTTTCTGCCAACTGGCTTGGAAATTATATTCAGCATACGGAGCATTCATTTGATCTTGAAGTTCGCCGCGGCGCTGGCGCCTATATTTGCGGCGAAGAAACCGCCATGCTGGAAAGCTTGGAAGGCAAACGCGGCATGGTTCGCGCCAAGCCACCCATTCCAGCGCTCGAGGGCCTGTTCGGCAAACCCACGGTAATCAACAACGTCCTTAGCTTTGCGGCTGTGCCCTATATTTTGGCCAAGGGAGGCGAGGCCTATAAAAATTTTGGCATGGGCCGTTCGCGCGGCACTTTGCCATTTCAGTTGGCGGGCAACATCAAACAAGGTGGCTTAGTTGAAAAAGCCTTTGGCATATCGCTCCGCACACTGATTAATGATTTCGGTGGCGGCACATTTTCGGGAAAGCCAATTCGTGCCGTGCAAGTGGGCGGGCCTTTGGGTTCATACCTTTCGGCAGAGCAATTGGACCTACCAATGGATTATGAAACCTTCGCGGCCAATGCGGCAATGGTGGGCCATGGCGGGTTGGTCGTATTTGACGAAAGTGTCAACATGGCAGCCCAGGCGCGCTTTGCTATGGAATTCTGCGCTATTGAATCTTGTGGCAAATGCACGCCATGTCGGATTGGTTCAACACGCGGCACAGAAGTAATCGACAAAATTGTTACGGGTGTTGACCCGCAAGCCAATGCAGATTTGCTTGAAGACTTGTGCGCCACGATGACCGATGGCTCACTTTGCGCGATGGGGGGTCTCACCCCAATGCCGGTGATGAGCGCCTTGAAAAATTTCCCTGAAGATTTTGGATTGCCCGCTTTTAACAAGCTTGCGGCGGAGTAGGATTAATCATGTTGATCAAAGAAACTGATTTCGGCACACCCGTTTCTGAAGCCACGAAAATGGTCACGCTGGAAATTGATGGCCATGAAATTTCTGTGCCAGAAGGCACATCCATTATGCGCGCCGCAATGGAGCTTGGCACCAAAATTCCAAAACTCTGCGCCACAGACAGTCTCAAATCTTTCGGCTCTTGTCGTTTGTGCTTGGTGGAAGTTGAAGGCCGCAAGGGAACGCCCGCTTCCTGCACAACGCCCGTTGCTGCTGGCATAAAAGTTAAAACCCAATCTGATCGCTTGGCCAATTTGCGCAAAGGTGTGATGGAACTTTATATTTCAGACCATCCGCTTGATTGCCTCACCTGTGCAGCCAATGGTGATTGTGAATTGCAAGACATGGCGGGCGCTGTTGGGCTTCGCGATGTGCGCTATGGATATGCGGGTGAGAACCACATTTCAAAAACGCGCGAAGGCGGCGAAGAAAATTTCTTATTCAAAGCCAAGGATGAATCCAATCCTTATTTCACCTTTGATCCCGCCAAGTGCATCGTATGCTCGCGCTGTGTTCGGGCTTGCGAAGAAGTGCAGGGAACATTCGCATTAACGATTGATGGCCGCGGTTTTGCCAGCCACGTATCTGCCGGAATGGATGAAGGTTTTATGAGTTCGGAATGTGTGTCTTGCGGCGCCTGCGTGCAAGCCTGCCCCACAGCAACGCTCACCGAAAAAACTGTTATCGCCAAAGGCCAAGCCGAACATTCCGTTGTTACAACCTGCGCCTATTGCGGCGTTGGCTGTTCATTCAAAGCGGAAATGAAGGGCGATGATGTTGTGCGCATGGTGCCTTATAAAGATGGTGGCGCCAATGAGGGACATTCATGCGTGAAGGGCCGTTTTGCTTGGGGCTATGCCACACACAAAGACCGCATCACCAAGCCAATGATCCGTACACGGATTACTGACCCTTGGAAGGAAGTAAGCTGGGAAGAAGCAATTGTCACTGCCGCAAAAGGCTTGAAAGACATTCAAGCCAAACATGGCCGCAATTCTATCGGTGGCATCACTTCATCGCGTTGCACCAACGAAGAGGTTTTCGTTGTGCAAAAAATGATCCGCGCAGCATTTCATAATAACAACACAGATACATGCGCGCGCGTTTGCCATTCGCCGACTGGTTATGGCTTATCCAAAACATTCGGAACATCTGCAGGCACGCAAGACTTTAAATCTGTCGCCAAAGCTGATGTGATTATGGTGATTGGTGCCAACCCAACCGATGGCCATCCGGTTTTTGCATCACGCATGAAAAAGCGTTTGCGTTCGGGCGCAAAGTTGATCGTGATTGATCCACGTCGCACTGACGTTGTTCGTTCGCCCCACATTGAAGCCCAACATCATTTGCAATTGCGGCCCGGCACCAATGTGGCTGTGATCAACGCGATGGCACATGTTATCTTGACTGAAGGTTTAGAGAACAAAGCCTTCATCGCAGAGCGTTGCGACACTGCAGAATTTTCACGTTGGACGAATTTTATTCGTGATCCGATGAATTCGCCTGAAGTTCTGGAAACAGAAACGCAAGTGCCGGCAGCAGAGGTTCGCGCTGCCGCACGCCTCTTTGCAACGGGTGGCAATGCGGCCATCTATTATGGTTTGGGTGTAACTGAACACAGCCAAGGTTCAACCATGGTGATGGGCATGGCGAATTTAGCCATGCTTACGGGCAACATTGGCCGCGATGGTGTTGGTATCAATCCGTTGCGCGGGCAAAACAATGTTCAAGGTTCTTGCGATATGGGTTCATTTCCGCACGAACTTCCGGGCTATCGCCATGTGTCTGATACAACCGTTCGTGATATTTTTGAAAAAGCTTGGAATGTTCAACTTGATCCTGAGCCCGGCCTTCGCATTCCCAATATGTTTAACGCTGCGATAGAAGGCACGTTCAAAGGCATGTTCATTCAGGGCGAAGACATTGCACAATCTGATCCGAATTTAAAACACGTGACTGCTGCTTTGGAAAATATGGATATGGTAATCGTGCAAGATTTGTTCTTGAATGAAACCGCCGCTTTTGCCCATGTGTTTTTGCCGGGAACTTCTTTCTTGGAAAAAGATGGAACGTTCACCAACGCTGAACGACGCATCAATCGCGTGCGCCAAGTTAAAGCGCCTTTGCAGGGCAAACAAGAATGGCAAGTGGTGAGCGAGCTGGCCCAAGCCATGGGTTATCCGATGAAGTATAGTCACGCTTCTGAAATTATGGATGAGATTGCTTCGGTCACACCAACGTTCACGGGCGTGTCTTTCAAGCGGCTTGACGAAGTGGGCTCGCTTCAATGGCCTTGCAATGCGGGCGCACCTGATGGAACGCCGATTATGCATGTTGGAAAATTTGTGCGCGGCAGCGGCCGATTTATGATTACTGAATATGTGCCAACGCCAGAACGCGCTAATCGCGATTTCCCATTGATCTTAACGACAGGCAGAATTCTGTCGCAGTATAATGTGGGAGCGCAAACACGGCGCACAGAAAATTCGCAGTGGCATGGCGAAGATGTTTTGGAAATCCACCCGCATGACGCAGAATTGCGCGGCATTAAAGAGGGTGCAATGGTTTCGCTCACCAGTCGCATTGGTGGAACAACATTGCGCGCCAAGATCACGGAACGCATGCCGCAGGGGGTGATTTATACAACTTTCCATCATCCGGTTTCAGGTGCCAATGTGATCACCACTGAATATTCAGATTGGGCCACCAACTGCCCAGAATATAAAGTGACGGCTTGCCAAGTGATGCCATCGAACCAGCCTTCTGATTGGCAAAAAGATTGGGAAACGCGCGAGCAAGAAAACAAACGCGTGGCGGCGGAGTGAACGGCAACTCGGTTTCTGCTTCAGGCACATTGAATGGCAGCCCCACAACTTGGGCTTTGCCTGAAGAAGTGCCTGTTGCTATTTTGTTGAATTCTGAATCTTATGCGGTGATGATGGCAACGCCCGCAGATTTGGAAGATTTTGCTTTGGGATTTGTTGTCTCTGAAGGATTGGTGGCACATTCATCGCACGTGAAAAATGTGTTGGTGTTGCAACAACCTGAAGGATTAAGTGTTGATGTAGCGGTGGACGAGAATAGATTGCTCCGTGGGCAGATGATTTCGCGTTCGCTTGAGGGGCGCGTTGGCTGCGGTTTGTGCGGCATTCAAGAATTAGAAAAAGCTGTGCGCATGCCAACTGACAAAGTGAAGGCTGTTGAATTTTCACCCTCCGCAATTGCCAAAGCCTATCAAGCCTTGCCAAATTTTCAACCGATGAATTCGTTAAACAAAACAGTCCATGCCGCCGCGTGGTGTTCTGTAGATGGAGCAATTCACCTGGCGCGCGAAGACGTGGGCCGCCATAATGCATTAGATAAACTAATTGGTGCGATGGCGCGGGCGTCCATTACGCCAGAACAAGGTTTTGTTCTTATGTCGTCACGCTGTTCGTTTGAGTTGGTGCAAAAATCGGCGCGTGTTGGCATTGGTGCTTTGGCCACAATTTCTGCGCCCACGGCATTGGCCTTAAAACTGGCCCAACAGGCGGGGCTTCAATTGGCGGCGCTTTCAAAAGATGGAGTTATGATTTTCGATGAAAAATGATGATATGATCCGCATGGTCAATCAGATCGGCACGTTTTTTAAAAACTATGGCCCTGTAGAAGGCACCAAAGAAATTGCAGCCCACATCAACAGTTTTTGGGAACCGCGCATGCGCAACCAGCTTCTCGACTATGTGGCAACGGGGGGCAAAAATATTGATCAGGTTGTGATGGCCGCCATGCCGCTTGTTCGAAGGCCGGGAACTAAAACACCAGAGTTGCATGAGGCGATAGACGATAAAACCGGTCTTCCGAGAGAAGCCAAAGAAGCATAGGTTTTGGCCGTCGCATCACACTCAATAAAATCAGGGTTTCACTTTGCGTTTGGCTTTGGGCAATTTCCACATGTGGTTGATTAACTCATCCACTGAAATGCCAACCTCGCTATAGGCTTCGCCTTCAACGCTGATGCCAGCATCGCGCACGGTTTGTTGAGTGCCCGAAACGAGCGGGTGCCACCAGCTTAGGCCCCTGCCCTCATCCAATTTACGATAGGCGCAAGATTCTGGAAGCCAACCCAAGTCTGCAACCATTTTGGGAGTGAGTGTCACACAATCAGGAACTTTGGTGGCGCGGTTGGGATAATCTGTGCAGCGACAGGATTTCACATCCAGCAACTTGCAGGCCGCCCGTGTATAGATAAAGCGGCCGGTTTCTTCCTCTTCCAATTTGTTGAGGCAGCAACGGCCACAGCCGTCACACAGGCTTTCCCATTCTTCACGGGTCATTTCGCTTAGAGTTTTTTTTTGCCAGAAGGGTTTGTCCATTTCTCAATGAATAGCGCAAACACACGCGGCAGATCAAGTATTTGCCATAATTTTCGCTGGTTTTCAGTTCATCTTGCACCTTTGCAACATCCGCGTTAAGCGCTTGGTGACGGAGATGAGTTTGAGCAAGCTGCCCACCCGCAATATATTTTATCGCGCTATTTGGACTGGCGATTCGTTCGTCAGCAGCGGGCTGTATGAAATTTGGGCAGCGCTGAGAAATTTTCATTCGGCCTATTCATCTTGGCTTTATCGGTGGTTCAGGCTTTCAGGGCCAAAGCGATTTTTAATCGATATTCTTGATGATTGTTTCACTTTCGGAGTGGTCATTGCTTTTGCGCTTTTGGCTTTTGCCTTGCCGCCATTTTCGGGCACCGGCGATATTTGGAACCGAGGCCGCGAATATGCCATCACCTTCACCGATCAAGATGGCAAGGTGATCGGTCGGCGCGGCATCAGACAAGATGATGCCATTCCGCTGGCTGATATTCCGCCCGTCATGATCAAGGCCGCGCTGGCCACGGAAGATGCAAGATTTTACGATCATTTCGGCGTGGATCTGATCGGCACATTCAGAGCCATGATTCGCAATGCCCGGGCCAATGGCGCAAAACAGGGCGGTTCTTCCATCACGCAACAGGTGGCAAAGAATTTGTTTTTGTCGCCAGAAAAAACCTTGCAGCGCAAAGTGCATGAAGCCTTTTTGGCCTTGTGGATTGAAGCGCGGCTTTCAAAAAATGAAATTCTGAAACTCTATTTGGATCGCAGCTATATGGGCGGCGGCAATTACGGTGTTGAGGCTGCGTCACAGTTTTATTTTGGAAAATCAGTGCGTGATATTGGTTTGCCAGAAGCTGCAATTTTGGCGGGGCTTTTTAAAGCGCCCACGCAATATGCGCCGCATGCCAATCCGGAAGCATCGAAGGCACGAGCCAATGTTGTACTTTATCGCATGCTCGACGCAGGCTTCATCAACCAAGGTGAATTGTTGCAAGCCCAGCGCCAGCCCGCAACGATTGTCAAACAAAGCATCACGGCAAGCCCCAATTGGTTTTTGGATTGGGCCTATCAAGACACTTTAGATGTGATGGACAGACAGGGCTTAAAAAATGATTATGTGGTGGAAGTCAAAACCACCATCAACACCAAGCTGCAAGACGCCAGCCAAGCCATCATCAATGATGTGGTTGACAACCAAGGTTCAGAATTAAATTTCAACCAAGCCTCTGCGATTACGATGACACCCGAAGGCGCTGTGCGTTCAATTGTCGGCGGGCGCAATTATGAAGACAGCCAGTTCAACCGCGTGGTTTCAGCCAAACGTCAGGTGGGTTCATCCTTCAAGCCGTTTGTTTATTTAACTGCGCTTGAACACGGCTATACACGCGACACCAAGGTTCAAGACAGTGAAGCCTGTGTGGGCAATTGGTGTGTGCATAATTACAATGCGGAATCTTTCGGCACTGTTCCATTGTGGTTGGCGTTAACCCATTCCATCAACACCGTTGCTGTGAAGCTGATGGTTGATGTGGGCCGAAAAAATGTTGAAGCCACGGCGCACCGTGTGGGCCTCACCGGCGATATTGACCCCTATCCAACAATGGCCATTGGCACCAGTTCGCTGACGCTCTTAGATATGGCCACGGGCTATGCCACCTTTGCTGCGGGTGGAAAACTGGCGCACCCTTATGCCGTTCTGGAAATTCGAAAACCCAATGGTGAATTGCTTTACAGTCATGCCGCCAATGAAAAAGACGCAGAACAAGTTGATCCCTATGACAAAGTGGCTGAGCTGAATTCAATGATGCACGATGTTGTGATGCAAGGCACGGCCACGCGAGCGCAATTGGGCTATGCACCCGTGGCTGGCAAAACCGGAACGAACGCCAATTTCCGCGATGCTTGGTTTTTGGGCTTCACCGCCCACAATGTCACAGGCGTGTGGGTTGGCAATGATGACAATACGCCCATGAACAGCAGCAGGGAAAAGGCCGTCACCGGTGGGCGTATTCCCGCCCCTGCATGGAAACGCATTATGGATGTGGCTGAATTTGGCCTGAAGCCAGAAGGCTTGCCCGGTGTTCCGATGAATGAAACCTATACTCCACCACTTACAAAAAGTGATGACCCAGCCCTGGTTGGCGCAGCCATGCCTTTGCCAGCCACGCCATCACCCGATGAAGTGGCCGCCGTATCGCCTGATGCCACTGTTGATGCTGACCATGAGGCCACCAATGTTCTCAATGGCATGATGGATTTGTTTCAGGGAACCGGTGATGATGCTGCGGCAGCGCCAGCACATTATGCGCCCAAGAAAAAGCATTTCGTTTTGCCAAAGCCTCATGTGGTGCAAAAGAAAAAATCTCTGTTTGATTTGATTTTTGGCCCGCGTGGAAACTAGAATTTTGGGAACCAGAATTCGATGTCGCTTTTTATGATTCTGTTTTAAACGAAAACCCATTGGGGGAATATCTGGCGCATCATGGGAATATCACTGGGTTCGACGCTGTTGGTTTTGGGGGTTGTGGTGGGCTATATCAGCGCGCAACAAGCATTAGACCGTGCAGGGCTAAAGCCAGTGGCCGGAGAACCTCAATGGCAGCAAGCGGTTGCCAGCCCAAAAGACCCTTATGTGATTTATTCAATTGGCCATTTTATTGCTGATGGATTTTTGCCGCCACCCACATCTGCCCAAGTTTATGTTCGCAAAGTCGATGATGACGGCAACAGCCTGCGCAATGATTGCACCTATACTCTGTTGGGTGCCGCACCGCAGGCACGCTGGTGGGCGTTGAAAATCGGTGGTGCTGCGCCAAATCTTGCAATGTTGAGCGCGCGCGACGCAATTTTATCAGGCACTGATCAATTGGAAATCGGCATTGCCAAACATCAAACACCTGGCAATTGGTTGGCCATGCCACAGGCGGGCGCCATTGAACTTACATTGGTGATGAATGAACCCTATGCCTTGGCGAAAAACGCAAAACCTTTGCCCTTGCCCGCGCTCAAAAAAATTGAGTGTGAATGATGGCAAGATTGTTCTGGCCCATCACTGCATTGTTTTTGGGCTTGGCTGTGCATCTGGCCTATGTGCTGTTTGCGCCTGGTTTGATTTTGCAACACAATCTTGCCAGCCTTACAGGCAACGCCAGCACCAATCGATTTTTTGTGATGTCGCCTGAAGCACAAATAAAATTGGTGCCAACAGCAACCATGCAAGACATTGTGGGGCTTTGTTTGTTGGATCTGTCAGCGGGCAAAGTTGTATTTTCGGCAAATGTGCCAAAATCATTGTGGACGCTTTCAATCTTCAGCCAATCTGGGCAACAGATTTATTCCATCAATGATGCAGAAGCCGGCACCAGTCAATTTGCTATTGAGCTGAAACGGGCCAAGGGATTTTTAGAACAATTGCGCGGCAAGGGTGATGCCGAAGAGGCTGGCCAAATTCAAAATGTTGGTTGGCATGCTGATATTAATGATAGGCGCGGAGTGGTGGTTTTGTGGGTGCCGGTTGATGATGCTGCAAAGCGGCCTGCAATTGAAGCTGGCCTTAAAACCACAACATGCGAAGCGAAAAGCTAAATCTCTAATCCAAATCTTCTGCGGTGGCTTGATTGTTGAGCGATGGCAATCGTCTGGCCTTCAACTGTGGTGGCTTGGCAAAATCAATCCGCTCAAACCGAACGCCAGGAAATATGATAATTTGTGCAGGGCCAATTGCATCTGCTTTTGGGGTTCTTGATTTTAATCGTTCTGCAATATTGATAACAGAGGCCATGACTTGAGTTTCCATTCTTGATTGTTCAAGATAAATACTCACATGGTTAACAATCGACTAAAATTTGGGGCTAAAGAACAGTTTTATCTATTTGCCCGGGTCTGCAATAATTTTTAATCCGGCCAATCCGGTTCTGTCTTCAATTTCGATGGCCCAAAGATCAGAATCAAATTTTTTCTGTTTGGCCACAAAAGCGCTGGCTTCATTCCAAGAAACAGGTGCGGCAAAGGCTTTCACAAAAATGCGTGTGCCCTCGTCATCATGCGAAGGGCCGGGTGGTGGAGCCAGCAGATCAAAAGTTCCATCAAGATGATTGATATAAATATAGACTGCGCCGGCATCATCGGCCCCTTGGTCGATCACCGCGCCAAATTGCCCACGTTCAAGGCAGCGGCGCAATTGCGCATCAATCCAGATGCGCGATTTAAGGCGCATCGATCAGTTCGCAGAAATGTTCAACGCAGTAATTAAATTTGCGTCGATGGTGCCATCCATGGCCAAGCCATTGTCCATTTCAAACTTCAAAATGGCTGCATGGGTTTCGTCGTTCAACTGGCCATCAAGCGTGTTGATGTCATAACCCAACCCAGCGAGTGCAATTTGCACATTTTTTACTGCGACTGCGCGGCTGCTCACATCCATCACAGGTGCTACATCGGCAACGTCATTTTGTGTTGATGGTTCAACGCTGCCGGTAAACTTGGCAGCAGCTTCAACCTTGCGAGTGAACTTGATGTGGTTCACCAAATCCTGGCTCACTTCACCCGTGGTTGGAAGGCCGTTGATTTGTTGATAGCGCTGAATGGCTTGTTTTGTGCGTTGGCCAATTACGCCGTCTACCATGCCTTGATAAATGCCAGAGGCAAGAAGTTCGCGCTGGGTTTCTTCAACCAGCGGATCATATTTTAAAACCACGGTGTTATTAGGATCAGCGGTTACAGACACATCCATATGCGTTGTGGCACCGATGGGCAGCGCGGTGACCAATCTGGCCCGAACGGTTTGATGGGCCAATGCATTATAGATAATCATGCCGCTGAGAATGGTGGCCCCCAACAGCAAAACAAACGAAAGAGGTTTCATCTTCCGCTCGTCATCATCCAAAACGTCTTTTACGCGACCCAAACCAACACCCCATATTATGGTTACAGAGTGCCCACTCAAAGTTAACACGGGCCTAATCTGCTGTTTAAATTTTGTCGAAATTTTGACTCGAATTTGGGTCTGGGGTTTCACCCGATGGCAATTTGGCGATGCTATACCTTTGAGAAATAAGAAAGCAGAATGGGCTCAAGATGGGACTGATTAGAAAAGCAATCGTGGTAGGGGGCATTATTTTTGCATTGCCTTCCCCCCCTGTTGTTGACCCTTTGGTGGGCGTGGCACCTTCCATGCAATCATCAACATTTGCCACTGTTGCGGCTGCGGCTGAAACTATGGCTGATGTAAAAGGGTTTTGTGAACGGCGCCCCCAAGCGTGCAGCACAGGCCATTATCTTGCCGTAACATTTGAGGGAAAAGCTCGTTATGCTGTGAAGCTTGCCTATGAATGGGCAGATCAGGCAAAGGGTGAAACTGTAAAGGGTGAGGATGTTAAGCCGGAAACGCCGCCCTTACGCTTGGCAACGCTGAGCGAACAAAAACCGCAAACGATTGAAGACTTGCTGCGAAAAACCACTGCTGAGTGATTGCGGCGCTTAATCAATTGCTTTGGCCTTTGCCACATTCTAAACGTGCCTGAATGTTTCAAACCATCGACGAACTTATCTCTGATTTTGAATTGCTGGATGATTGGGAAGACCGTTATCGCCATGTGATCGAGCTTGGCCGAGCCTTGCCGCCCATGAACCAAGCGTTGAAAACTGCTGCCACCAAAGTTTCGGGCTGTGCCAGCCAAGTTTGGATTCACAGCACCGTTCACACAACACCGCATGGCAACCAGTTAACGTTGGAAGGCGATAGCGATGCGTTGATTGTGAAGGGGTTGATTGCCATCGTGTTCATTATGTTCGCACCCCTTACAGCGCGCGAGATTGTGGAATTTGATGCTTTGGCGCAATTTAAAATGCTTGGGTTGCAAGACCATTTGACACCCCAACGCGCCAACGGCCTTGCATCCATGGTAGCCCGCATCAAGGCAGATGCACTCCTTGCGGGTTGAAGGTCGGGCGATAATCATCCATCGCCCAATGTGAAATTTCGTCCTTGGGTTTTGGTGTTTTGGATTTGATCAAACCATAATGCCGTGCCAAGCGGGTCAGCGCCAATTTCAATACAGCTTTGCCGGAACGGGGCGGCAATGCCAAAACAGCCTCGGCTGATTCAAAACCCGAAGTTAGGCAACAGACTTGATATAAAATTCCTGAAAGTTCTGGCCCCACTGCAGCAAAGGCGTTGTGGAGGCGTTGGCGTGCCGCCAAGGTTGCATCATTCATTTTTTCTACTGCGTTGTCGCTCATTTGCCAATGCCTGCCGCCTGATCCGGTGGATGGAGAATAGGCGCTGACCACCCGTTGGCCCATGTGAGCGCGCTCATAATCACCGCGCAGTTTTTCGCCGGCAGCAAATTGTGGCGCATCAATATAGGATTTTAAAGCCCCTGCTTTGAGTTGAAACAGCCTTAAAAGTGGGCTTTCGGAAGGTTTGAAGTGATCGGGAAGTGCCTTAATGTCGATATTTGTGTTCCTTTCGTGAGAACGATATGGAACAAAACTAGAACAGAATCAATACCTATTATAAAAAATCTTTCTTAGGCAATTTGCCGAACGTCATCAAGCTGTTCGCTGGCGGGCATAAAATAGTCATAGCCCAAAACCATATCGGCCTTATCGTTTTCTTTGCAACAAATCGGCAACCGCAACCAATATTGCACCATGTGTTCTTTATGAAGGCGCGGGCCTTTCAGCACGCCTTGGGTCGGTTCCCCGCGTTCAATTGTGCGGCGATAGGCAGCCATCCAATAGTCGTGTTTGTTGCCCCAATCCAAAGCCTCGATGGTAAGCCCGGTAATTTCACGATCGTGAATTTCGCGAAGCCTTGTGCCAGCGAGTCTGATTTTGCTTTGGCCCAGTTCAACCGCAACATCAATCAAACTGATGCCCGGAAGAAGGCGCGGCACATGCGTTGGCTTGATATCGCTGCGGCTTGGCATTTTTCTACCTGCGCAACATTCCAACCAATAGTCAAAGAGTTGCCGATGCTCGGGCACAACAAGTTGTGCTCTAAAAGCATTGCCGTCTGAAGTTCTAGTCATTCCGCCCCGTCCAAGTACCGAATCGTTTTACGCGTTGGCACCTGTTGTTTATGAATCCGCAAATCCTGATCCGCAAGAGTCAGCACTCACAATTTTAATAAATATTTAACGTTTATAAATTGAATTTAATTGAATGCGCCATATGGCCCGGTGTGCAGGGTGGCCCAATCCCAATAGGTCAACAAGATGCGCGCCTTGTTGAACGACAATTGGTCAAACACCGCCTGCACTTCATCGAGATCTCGTGCAGGGTCAATCAGCGGCTGATCCCCCAGAATCAAGCTTGGCAAAATTTCCTGAAGTTGGCTGCGCGGCAGGCCAGCCACTTTAATCATGGCCATCAAAGGTTCGCCTTGGTCATCGGCCAAGATTTTTTCAACGGTGGAAATATTGATTTTCGTGGCCGCTGCAAAAAATTCTGCGCAATCGTGATCAGAGCTAAGCAGCGCTGCTTTAACTGCTTCAACATCCACGCTTGGCGGTTGGTCTTCGCCATTTGTGTCCATGGTAATTTTCAGAATTTTCGTCAACATTTCTGAATCGGTTAAAAACCGGCTTAGCAAATATCGGCGCAACTGGGCCGGGGCCAACCAGAATAATTCAAATGCAAAATGTACCGGCAAATCTTTTCTTGTGCACAGCGGTGCCAACAAATCTGGGTTGTTCGGAACCATTTTGGCAATGGCATCAAAACCTTCTTGCGGAATTTCAGCGCCTTGGTTGCGCGCCAGCGTGAGCACCACAGACTCATCGCCAGTTTTTGCCAATGCTTCAGCAATCGGCCGCGAAATTTTGCGACGGCGTGCCATCATGCGGCGCTTGGCAACATCTCCGCTTTCAATGGTTTGAAACAAATCTTCATCGGGAATATTTGAACAATCTTCCAACAGAGGCGCTGCAACGCTCTGCTCTGGGTCGGCAATCAGTTTTGAAATCAAAAATGGCGGTGGCGCTTCCATAATGCACAAGCGTTCGGCCAAAACAATTTTGGCGCGCGTTGGCAAACGTGGAATCATACGCAGCAATGTATCTGCGGCAAGGGCGCGTTCTTGCGGTTGGCCGCCGCTTGAACTTGCGGCCATCATATCCAGAAGCGATCTGGCAAGCTCGGCTGCTTCGGCATCTTGCTCTGGCGTGTTGATCTCAACTTTTGGTTTGGCTGATTGGGCCAGCTGATCTGGCACCAAGGCAAAGGCATCAACTTTGTTTTTGCGCAACAGCGAACGTTTGGGTCTGGGCGGGGCAAGTTCAGGCTCAACCGGTGAAGGGGCGTGCAAGGTGGCAAGCGATGCAATTTCTGCCGCGTTTAAAGCAACAGGTTCCGCAATCACTTCAACGACAGGCTTAGGGGGCAGACCAGCCCCTGATACTATAACTGGCAAAGCCGCAGCCTCGGCTTCTGGTGCCACAGCGGCTGGCACAGCAACTTCGGGCGCAATGATAATGTTTTCGGTGGGAGCAGCTTTAATTGGCTGTGTTTGAGTAGCAAAAGCGCTGGCAGGCTTTTTCAACAGAAGCGTAAGCCTACGGAATGAATCAGCCGAAATGGGCTTGCGTTCTGCGCCGCCAACAGGGTTTTCGCCCCGAATGTTCGTCTGATCTAGCATTTAACCCAATTAAACTCCACCCATCCAAGGACACAAAGCCCTATGGAGGTTCCTATCTAATTAATTCAGGCAAAACTTAGGGTTAACTGGCCCCAAAGGTTGCAGGTATGGTAAAGGAAGGGTAAATTTTCAGAGTTTGGAGACTCATCGCCTCATGTCATTGCCTGTTCGAAAAGCCCCTGTTGCCAAAGCAATTCCCAGTGTTGAAACTTGGCACGGCTTTGAAAAGACCGACAACTATAAGTGGTTGAAAGCAGATAACTGGCAGGAAGTGATGCACACGCCAGCGAAACTGCCCAAAGCCATTCGCAGCTATTTGGAAGCCGAGAATCGTTTTTTCAAAGCTGAAATGGCTGATACAAAAATTTTACAGCAAGCGCTTTTCAAAGAAATGAAAGGCCGCATCAAGCAAGATGATTCATCCGTTCCGGCACCTGATGGAAAATATCTATATTCTTCAACCTATAAAAAAGGCGGTCAATATCCGCTCTATTGGCGCAGGCTGAAAGACGACAAGATGAATACGCTGCTGTTTGATGGCAATGCCTTGGCCAAGGGTTTGGACTATTTTGATTTTGGTGACATTGACATTTCTCCCGATCAAAGTTTGGCAGCATGGTCTTATGATGCCAACGGCTCTGAATTCTATGATATGAAGGTGCGCGATTTAAGCACGGGCAAAGACCATAGCGATCTTTTGACCAACACTTCTGGTGATGCCGTTTGGGCAGCTGATGGCAAAAGCTTTTTCTATACAATTCAAGATGAAAATCACCGGCCACTAAAAACCTATCGCCACACATTGGGCAAACCCCAAGCTGATGACATTTTGGTTTATGAAGAAAAAGACCCAGGGCTTTTTTCTGGTGTGGCGCAAACTGCGTCTGAACAGTTCATCACCTTCAATTCCCACGACCATGAAACAACCGAGATATGGATTGTGCCTTCAGCCGCGCCGGATGCCAGCCCCAAGCTTGTGGTTTCACGTTCTGAAAAAATTGAATATCAAATTGAACATTGGAATGATCGTTTCATCATCAAAACCAATGCAGGTGGTGCTGAAGATTATAAGATTGTTGAGGCACCGCTATCAGATCCATCGCTTGGAAATTGGAAAGATCTCATTCCCCATCGGCCTGGCATTTTCATTGTGGCTTTCGGCGTTTTCAAAAATTGGCTGGTTCGGCTTGAACGCGAAAACGCCCTGCCCCGGATGGTCATTCGCGATATGCATTCAGGCGAGGAACATTCCATTGCCTTTGACGAAGAGGCCTATTCATTAGGCTTTGGCGAAATGCGCGAATTTGAAACAGACATTTTGCGCTTTAGTTATTCTTCGATGACAACGCCCAGCCAGGTTTTCGACTATAATATGAAAACCCGTGAACGTGTTTTGCGCAAAACGCAAATCATCCCTTCTGGCCATAATGCGGAAGATTATATCACGCGGCGTTTGCTGGCACCCGCGCATGATGGTGAAAAAATTCCAGTCACTTTGCTTTATAAAAAATCCACAAAACTTGATGGCTCAGCACCCCTGTGGCTTTATGGCTATGGTTCTTATGGCATGTCGATGCCGGCCAGTTTTAACAGCAACATTTTATCATTAGTTGATCGTGGTTTTATTTATGCCATTGCGCATATTCGTGGCGGGCAAGAAAAGGGCAAGCATTGGTATAAAGCCGGAAAGCTGGAACATAAGCCTAACACATTCAAAGATTTTATTTCATCTGCGAAATTTTTGATTGCGGAAAAATACACATCAAACAAAAACATTGTTGCCCAAGGCGGCAGTGCGGGCGGCATGTTGATGGGCGCTGTCACAAACATGGCACCAGAACTGTTCAACGGTATTATTGCCGAGGTGCCTTTTGTTGATGTGCTTTCAACCATGCTAGACACAAGCCTGCCATTAACGCCGCCTGAATGGCCCGAATGGGGCAACCCTATTGAGTCGAAGCAGGCCTATGAAACCATCGCCGGATATTCGCCCGTGGATAATGTTACGCGCCAAGCCTATCCCCACATCATGGCTGTTGGCGGCCTGACTGATCCGCGTGTAACTTATTGGGAACCCGCCAAATGGGTGGCCAATTTACGCGCCAAGAAAACCAACAACAATCTTTTGCTGATGAAAATTATTATGACAGCTGGGCATGGCGGAGCATCTGGTCGCTTTGATCGCCTTAAAGAAGTGGCCGAGGCTTATGCCTTTGGCATTAAAATTACAAAGGTGCCCCATGTTGATTGAAGCCTCTAAATGTTGCTTGTTGATTATTGATATGCAGGAAAAGCTTTTACCGGTTATTTTTGAGGCAGAGCGAGTGGCCGATAAATGTGCTGTGCTGTTGCAGGCGGCAGACAAGCTGGATTTGCCGATTATCATTTCTGAACAATATTCAAAAGGCTTAGGGCCCACCATTCAAGAGCTTGAACACAAGCAGGCGATGATTTTTGATAAGCTTTCGTTTTCTGTGATGCGCAACGAAACTTTAAAAGCGCATTTCAAAAAGATGGAAGAATCTGGCTTTACACAAATCATTATCTGCGGCGTTGAGGCCCATGTGTGCGTGTTACAATCTGCTATCGATCTGCAAGATGCAGGGTTTAAAGTGTTTGTTGCTGCTGATGCTGTTTCATCACGCGAGAAAGATTCGATAGATCTGGCCCTCGTGCGTATGCGTAATGCGGGGGTAAATATTGTGAATGTTGAAATGGCGGTGTTTGAATTGGCGGGCAAAGCCGGCACGCCAGAATTTAAGGCGCTTTCGGCGTTGATCAAGTGAAGGTGATGAATTGAGCAAACTTGCTGCGTTTAATTGGGAAGACCCCCTTAATCTTGAAGCTTGGCTTTCAGATGAAGAAAAAATGATCCGGGATTCTGCCCGTGCCTTTTCGCAAGATAAATTGCAGCCGCGCGTGAAATCGGCATTTCGTGAAGAGCGGTTTGATCGTGAGATTATGACAGAACTTGGCCAGATGGGTTTTCTGGGCATGATGACGGCTGAGGCCTATGGCGGTTCTGGCCTTGGCTATGTGGCTTATGGGCTTGTGGCGCGCGAAGTTGAGCGTGTGGATTCGGGCTATCGTTCGGCGATGAGCGTGCAAAATTCTTTGGTGATGCACCCCATTGAAGAATTTGGAAGCGAAGAACAAAAGCAAAAATATTTGCCTAAGCTTGCCACCGCAGAATTGATTGGATGTTTTGGATTAACCGAACCTGATGCAGGATCAGACCCCGGCGCCATGACGACCAAGGCTCGCAAGGTTTCGGGCGGCTATATTTTAAACGGTGCCAAAATGTGGATCACCAATTCGCCCATTTCAGACTTGGCCATTGTGTGGGCCAAGGATGATGCGGGCGATATTCGTGGCTTTATTGTTGAACGCGGTCACAAAGGTTTTTCCACGCCCGAAATAAAAGGTAAAGTTTCGCTTCGCGCCTCCATCACGGGTGAAATTGTTTTGGATAATGTTGAAGTTCCGGAAACGGCCTTGCTGCCACTCGCCAAAGGCTTGGGCGGGCCGTTTTCATGTTTGAACAAAGCACGCTTTGGCATTGCGTGGGGCGTTATGGGCGCTGCTGAAGATTGTTGGCACCGGGCAAGGCAATATACATTGGAACGCAAAATGTTTGGAAAGCCACTGGCAGCGACGCAACTGATCCAGAAAAAATTGGCTGATATGCAAACTGATATCGCGCTTGGCTTGCAAGGCTGCTTAGCCTTGGGGCGCGGCCTTGAAAATGGCACTGTTGCACCGCCAGCCATATCTTTGATGAAACGCAACAATTGCGGCAAGGCGTTGGACATCTCACGCATGGCGCGCGACATGCACGGCGGCAACGGCATATCGGATGAATATCATGTGATCCGCCATATGGTGAACCTTGAAACTGTGAACACCTATGAAGGCACGGCAGATGTGCATGCGTTGATTTTGGGCCGTGCGCAAACCGGATTGCAGGCGTTTTCGTGACGGTGAAAGCCGCTTTCACTTTTTTGGTGATGGCGGCCTTTTTTGTGCCAGCGTGTGCTGAAGAAAATGTTTGGCCAAATATCGCCGCTGGCGAGATTAAAAAAATTGATGATGCAAGCAAAGTATCCGCCCAAGTTTTGGCTGCTGCTGGTTTTGTTGCTGTGCCAAAGCACCAAATTGAATTTACGTTTTTCAAAACGCCACATGGGCAGGATTATCTGATCATAGACCCATGCTGTGGCGAACACGCGAACAGCGCATCGCTGTTTCAACGCACAGATGTCGCCATGAAACCCACAGCCCTTGTGATGGGTGATCCGCGCCAAGGTTTCAAACTGCAAGAGCAAGCTTCACACATCAGTGTGAAAAAATCGGCTGATGCTTTTGTGGCGCGAGTGGATTTGCCAACTTGTGAAGATGGCTCTTGGTCATATTATTATCGTTTTGATGAGGCTGATAGGCCCACACTGCTCAGCGTGATTGACACCAGTTGTTTGCATTTGGGCGTGCGCGAGTTTTATCATGCCAAAAATGTTGATCTGGGACATTGGTGGATGAAATAATCAGCGCGCTTAAGGAAAAAGTGCTCTGATTGGATTTGTCGGGTCGCGCAATAATTTAAATGCCATGGCGCAACACACAATAACCAACAAGGGCCTGATAATTTTTGCACCATTTTTGATGGCTAGTTTTGCACCCAATTGCGCGCCAATAAATTGCGCCGCACCCATTGCCAAACCAATTGCCCAAATTATTTTTCCGCCCAGTGCAAATACCAAAAGCGACGCGATGTTTGATGTGAAATTGAAAAGTTTGGTGCGGCCTGTGGCTTCAGTCACACCAAGGCCAAAAAGTGTGACCAACGCCAGCATGAAAAATGAACCTGTGCCCGGGCCGAATATGCCATCATAAAAGCCAAGCAAGGGGGCCAGAAAAAATGTGAAGGCGCGGGCTGGCCAACGCGGCGATGAAGATTGATCTTTGAGACTGGGTGACACCGCAAAATAAATCGCAATGATAATCAGCAACGGCGGCAAAAGCGCAATCAACACTTGCTTGGGCGCAAAGCCAATGGCCGCAACACCCAAGCCCGCGCCGATGAATACCATGGCGATGGTTGCAAAATGCTCTTGCGGTTTTAACCTGCCATTTTTCCAAAAAGCGAAAGTGGCCGAAGCAGTTCCAAAACTGCCTTGCAGTTTGTTGGTGGCAAGGGCTGAAACCGGGTCAAGGCCCGCAATCAACAACGCAGGCAAGGCAATTAATCCGCCGCCACCGGCAATGGAATCCACAAAGCCCGCAACGAATGCGGCAACCACCAAAAATCCAAGTGTGGCGAAGTCCATCATTCTGCGTTCAAACCCGCCAGCATAATTTGCAATTCTTGTTCTTCAACATTGTGCTTGGCCACAAATGGCGGAAGCCGGTTGGCAAGCTTCAACATGGCAAGGCCATGCGATGCCGACCAAATATGCAAAGCCGCCGCATTGGCGCGCCCCGCCCCAACAATGGGCAAAACAGAATCATAAAGCTGGTTCCACGCTGCAAAAGACGCAGCAACCAAATTGGGTGTCATGGCGCAATGGCCGGCACCACCAAACATCAATTGATAGGCCGCCGCATGGCTTTCAGCAAAGCGTTGATAGGCCCGGCCCATGGCGTGAAGGCGGGATTGAGGCGTTTGTTCCTGCGCAGAATCAGCAGCTTCGCCCAAGGCTTTCACAAAAGTCTGATAGCCCCTCGCTGCAATTTCACCCAACAAATGGCCCGTTGTTGGAAAATGATGTTTGGGTGCAGCATGGGAAACCCCAGCCCTTCTGGCAATTTCGCGCAGCGATACTTTATCCAAGGGCATTTCTGCCAAAGCCTGCTCACCCGCGTTGAGCAGCTGTTGATAGAGATCGCCATGATGATAGTTGGTTTTAGCCACTAGGAGAACATAGGCCAGTGACACAATCTTGACAATGTAAAAATATATCTTGACACTGTCATCTTAAATTGTTCATTATGTTTACATTGTCAAGATGGAGATTAACGTGACAGCAGATCAAGTATTTCAAATTGCCAACCCCATCGCACTTTTGGGTTGGATTATTTTGGCGGCGGGGATTGTTTTCAAAAAGCCCCTGTGGCGCGATGTGATCGCGGGCCAAGCGTTCCCCATCTTTCTGTCGTTTGTTTATACGGCGCTGATCATATTTTTCTGGTCAAAGGCTGAAGGCGGCTTTGACAGCTTTGCCAATGTGCAAAAACTGTTCACCTACCAATGGGCAGCACTTGCGGGGTGGGTGCATTATCTGGCGTTTGATTTGTTTATGGGTGCCCATATTGCCAAGCGCATTATGGATGGTGGTTTTTCGCGGCTATTTCTCATTGCTTTGCTTCCAGTCACATTCTTGTTTGGCCCCATCGGATATTTTGGTTTTCAAATTGTGCTCGTTGCATTTCAAAAAGTGAGGGCTGTGTGATGCGCGAAGAATTTGCAATTGTTCATGTGTTGAAGGCTGCCAAGCGCGGCTCACCGCTTTTGTGGTGGGGTTCAATCGCAATGCTGTTTGGCATGTTGATTTGTTTTGCGCTTCCTCTGGTTGATGCGCGGATGATTGCCGGTGTCAGCGTTTGGGAAAAACCTGCGAAGTTTTTTCTGTCGCTCGCCTTGCAGGCCCTCACTGTGGCTTGGGGCTTATCATTGCTGCAAAAACCTGCGCGTGGCGTGAAAACAGCAACGCTGATGTTCATTGCCGCTTTGGCCATTGAAATGACCTATATGATTTTTCGCGCCTCACGCGGCGAGGCATCACACTTCAACCAGAGCACGCCATTTGCCGCCATCATGTATGGGGTGATGGGCCTTGGTGCCATCACCTTAACAGGCACAAGCGCATTTGTGGGCTGGCGCGTTTGGCAACAGCGTGGGCGCGATGAGTTGCGCGAAGCGGCGGGTGTGGCTTTGATGTTAGGATCACTTCTTGGAACATTTGCAGGCGCATATCTTTTAAGCCACACCAGCCATTGGATTGGCGGCGACATGAACGACGCCACTGGCCTTGCATTTTTTCATTGGAGCACAACGGGCGGAGATCTGCGCGTGGCCCATTTTATCGGGCTTCATGCAACGCAGGCCATTCCGCTTGCCGCAATCAGCGGCAGCAGGTGGATGGTTGCAGGAACCGCTGTCCTATGCATCATTCTCATGGCGGCAACTTTTATCGTGGCCGTGATGGGCATTCCCTTGCTGCGTGCCGCCTGATATGCCCAAGACATATGCGTGATTCATTCACGCTTGTGTTGGGGAAACTGATTTTTGGCCAAGCATAAAATTCTGCGCGATGTGTTTGGTTATGATGCATTCAGGCCGGGCCAAGAAGCCATTGTTGATAGCTTGTTGGCGGGGCGCAATGTTCTGGCCGTCATGCCCACAGGTGCAGGCAAGTCTTTATGTTTTCAAATTCCAGCTTTGGTCAAAAATGCTTTGACCATCGTGGTTTCGCCCTTGGTGGCTTTGATGCAAGACCAGGTTTCAGCGTTGAAGCTTTCAGGCGTTGCAGCAGAAACAATTAATTCCGCGGCAACACGCGAAGAGAATGTAGAAATTTGGCAACGTGTGGCTTCGGGTGCCGTGCGCATTTTATATTTGGCACCCGAACGTTTGATGACAGACCGCATGATCAGCGCATTGCAGCGCTTGAATGTGGCTATGATTGCCGTTGATGAGGCGCATTGCATTTCGCAATGGGGCGCATCTTTTCGGCCTGAATATGATGCTTTGCAAAATCTGAAATCTGTGTTTCCCGGTGTTCCCATTGGGGCTTTCACCGCAACAGCAGATGAAGCCACGCGCCAAGATATGGTGAAGAAACTTTTCGGCGGAAGTGCTGATGTGTTTGTTTCGGGCTTTGATCGGCCCAATATTAAATTAACAGTTGATCGCAAAACCAATGCCAGCAAGCAATTGCTGGAATTTTTAAAAGGCCGCAAAGGTGAAAGCGGAATTGTCTATGCATTGTCGCGCAAAAAAGCCGAACAATGCGCCGAAGAATTGGGCGACGAAGGCTATAAAGCCTATGCTTATCATGCTGGGCTTTCGGCCGAAACACGTGCCGAACATCAGAACATTTTTATGGCTGAAAAAGGCATTATCATGTGCGCCACAATCGCCTTTGGCATGGGCATTGATAAGCCTGATGTGCGCTTTGTTTTCCATGTCGATTTGCCCGCAACACTGGATGCCTATTACCAAGAAATTGGCCGCGCTGGTCGAGACGGTGAAATGGCTGATGCCCATATGATTTTTGGTATGCAAGATGTGATGATGCGCCGCAAATTTATTGACAATGAAGGCGGCGAAGAAAAATTTATAAAGCAACAGCAAAAACGCCTCAACAGCCTGGTCAATTATGCTGATGCCAACACCTGCAGGCGGCAATTGTTATTAAAATATTTTGGTGAAACTTCTGAGCATTGCAACAATTGCGATATGTGTTTGGGCTTTGGCAGTGTTGACCAAAGTGCTGAACGATTAACCATCCGTACACAGAGGAAAGATCGTGTAGCCGCCGCCACAGCCATGGATGCGCGGGCTGAAAGCTTGCTGTTGCGGCTCAAAGCCCTGCGCATGCGCTTGGCAAAATCTCGCGGTGTTCCGGCCTATGTTATTTTTGCAGATCGCACGTTGATTGATATGGCCGACAAGCGACCCTTAACGCGCTGGGATTTTGGGGAAGTGCATGGCGTGGGTGAGGCCAAGCAACAACAGTTCGGCCAAATTTTTCTAAGTGAAATTGCAAGCTTTGTGAAGGAAAACGCCGCTTAAGGCCTTCACCTTTGCACTTTTGCGCCATTGGTGCTAACCGCACGGCTCATGTGTTATTTGAACACGCCCATTCATTTTAGATAAAGCAGATCCCTTGCCATTTCCTCAAACAATAGACAGCCTTTCACGTGCGCTTATAGAGCGCAAATATGATGAACCAACGCCTGTGCAAATGGCGGTTATGGAAGACAAAGCCGAAGGGCGTGACCTGGTGGTTTCGGCCCAAACTGGTTCTGGCAAAACCGTGGCGTATGGCCTGGCCATTGCAAAAACATTGCTGGGCGATGCTGATCGTTTTCCAATGGACGCAAGTCCGGTGGCGTTGATTGTTGCACCCACGCGCGAACTTGCCATGCAAGTTGAACGTGAATTGACCTGGCTTTATGCCTACACAGGCGCGCGCATTCTCTCTTGCGTTGGCGGCATGGACCCGAAGCGTGAGCGGCGGCAGTTGCATGATGGCGCTCATATTATTGTGGGCACACCTGGCCGGTTGCGTGATCATTTAGAGCGCGGCGTTCTCGATATTAAAGCACTGAAAGCCGTTGTGCTGGATGAGGCTGATGAAATGCTTGATCTTGGCTTTCGTGAAGATCTTGAATTCATCTTGGAAGCCACACCGCAAACGCGGCGCACATTGTTGTTTTCAGCAACCATGCCAAAGCCAATTGCACTTTTAGCCAAGCGCTATCAGAAAAATTCCTTGCGCATTGAAACCTTGGGCGAAAGCCGTGCGCATGCAGATATTGAATATCGCGCCATGCGTGTTGCCCCCAATGAAGTGGAACATGCAGTTGTTAACGTGTTGCGTTTTGTTGAATCGCAAAGTGCCATTGTGTTTTGCAACACGCGCGAACATGTGAAACATTTGCATGCCACATTGTCTGAGCGTGGTTTTCACGCCGTCAATCTTTCAGGCGAACTCAGCCAAGGCGAACGTAACCATGCCTTACAAGCGTTGCGTGATGGCCGCGCGCGTGTGTGCGTGGCAACCGATGTGGCAGCCCGCGGCATTGATTTACCGAACCTTAATTTGGTCATCCATGCTGATCTGCCGAATGATGCGGAAATTTTGCAGCATCGCTCTGGCCGCACCGGGCGTGCAGGCAAAAAGGGCGTTAGCGTCGTGCTGGTTCCCCTGTCGCGCCGCAGCAAGGCCGAGCGCCTTTTGCGCGAGGCTGGTGTTCTGCCCGTGTGGAGCGGCGTTCCACAAGCTGATGACATTCGCAAGCTTGATCAACAGCGCATGATGCAAGACCCGATTTTAACCGCACCATCTTCGGAAGAAGATTTGGAGATGGCAAAACTAGTTTTGGCATCGCGTTCACCGGAAGATATTGCTGCTGCTTTGGTGCGCATCTATCGCTCGCGGCTGCCTGCTGCGGAAGACGTGTTTGATCCAGGCCCTGGCCGTGAAAGCGACAGCTTCAAACAATCCAAACGCTTTGAACGCGATTCTGGCCCGCGCGATTTTTCTTGGTTCCGCATGGACATTGGCCGCAAACAAAACGCTGATCCAAAGTGGTTGCTGCCCATGATTTGCAGGCGCGGCAAAGTAACCAAGCCTGATATTGGTGCCATTAAAATTTCTGAACATGAAACACGGTTTGAAATTGCTAACACCATGGTGGCCAAATTTATCGCTGCCGCCAAAAGCCAGACTGAAGATGATGTCAAAATTGAATTGATGGCTGGCGCTCCTGAACAATCGGGCGAAAAACGTTCTTTCAAACCAAAGTTCGACAAAGCCCGCAAACCTTCAGATGGCAGCGCTTATGAAGATCGCAAGCCCCATGCTGACGGTGAAAAACCAAAATTCGATAAGGCTCGCAAACCAAAATATGATCCCTCTCAAAAAGGCTCACTTAAAAAAGAACGCCCCGGCACACCCGAATACGAGCGCGCCTTGAAAGAAATGATCGCCACCGGCAACCCTCCACCACGCAAAGAAAAGCCAGAATGGAAAAAGCGCAAGGGGTAAGTTTCCCCCTCTGCCGCACAATAATCTTTTGCCGCAAAGCTAAATTCTGCGAAACAAAACACATAAGGTCAACAACACCAAACAAAACGTCGTCGTCTTGCTTCTGGCGGCTTATGGGTTTAGAGAGTTTCCATCACACAAACGGAGAAAAACCATGGCTTTAGAACTGCCCACCCTGCCTTATGCTTATGATGCACTTGGCCCATTTATGTCGAAGGAAACTTTAGAGTTCCATCATGACAAACACCACATGGCCTATGTGACCAACGGCAACAATTTGTTGAAAGATTCACCCCTTGCTTCGCTTTCTATCGAAGAGATTTGCAAGAAGGCATTTGCCGAAAAGGCCGCTGGCCTCATCAACAATGTGGGCCAACATTATAATCACAACCACTTCTGGAATTGGATGAAGCCAAACGGCGGCGGCAAAAAGATTTCTGCCAAATTGATGGCGGCCATTGATTCTGATCTGGGCGGCTATGACAAAATGCGCGCCGATTTTGTGCAAGCTGGCCTTACCCAATTTGGTTCGGGCTGGTGCTGGATTGCCAAGAAAGACGGCAAGCTTGCAATTATGAAAACACCAAATGGCGAAAACCCCTTGATGCACGGCGCATCACCCATTTTGGGCTGTGATGTTTGGGAACACAGCTATTACATCGACTATCGCAATGCCCGCCAAAAATATTTGGAGGCATTTGTCGATAGCTTGGTGAACTGGGACTACGTTGAAGACATGTTCGTTAAAGCATAAGTACAATTCAAAGCCTGAAATCGAAATTTGCGGTTTCAGGCTTTACTGCTTCAAAATTGCCTGAAGTCATAACACGGCTTGGCTTTCCATAATCTTCGCACTAGTTTGGGCCATGACGGTCATACGCCCAATGCTTTACGCCTTGCCCCAGATCGGGTGGAAGGAGAATATTGCCTTTCCGCTTTTGGGGCCGGGCCATCTTGTTGCGAAAATTGACACGGGCGCACGCATGGCCGCACTTCATGCGGAAGATCTTTCTATTCAGACCCGCAGTGTCACATTCACACTGGTGCTTTCAGGCAAAAACAAACGCTGCGAAAGCCGGTTGGTTGATGTGAAGCGCATCAAAAGTTCCAATGGTGGTGTTGAAAAGCGCGCCGTGATTGAAACAGAAATTCAAATTGGCATTCATCAATTTTCCGCTTTGATCACGTTAACAGACCGGGCAGACATGGGCGTTCCCATGCTGCTTGGACGTGAAAGTTTAAGGGGTCGCTTTTTGGTTAATCCAGCGCGAACATTTCTTTTGCGGCCCAAGAAAGAGAACCCATGAAAATCGCATTGCTCACCCGCAATCCAAAACTCTATTCACATAAGCGATTGATGGATACAGCTGTCGGTCGCGGCCACGACATTGTGCCGATTGATTATTTGCGCTGTTACATGAACATCACATCGCGCAAGCCCGAGCTTCGCTATATGGGCGAAAAACTTGAAGGCTTTGAAGCCGTCATCCCGCGCATTGCGGCATCTCACACATTTTATGGCCTTGCCGTGTTGCGACAATTTGAAATGATGGGGGTTTATCCATTGAATGAGTCCGTTGCCATCGGTCGCAGCCGCGATAAATTACGGTGCTTGCAACTTTTGGCGCGTGATGGCGTTGGACTGCCGACAACCGCTTTTGCCAATGATGCTCAGCGTACGGATGAAATTTTAAATCTGGTGGGCGGTGCCCCTGTTGTGGTGAAGCTGCTTGAAGGCACGCAAGGCATTGGCGTAGTTTTGGGTGAAACCTATAAGTCTGCAAAATCTGTCATCGAAGCGTTTCATGGCGCAGAGGTGAATATTCTGGTGCAAGAATTTATCCAAGAAGCTGAGGGCCAAGATATTAGAGCCTTTGTTGTAGGCCGTAAAATTGTGGCGGCCATGGAACGCACGGGCCCCAAGGGAGAATTTCGGTCCAACCTGCATCGCGGCGGCACAGCGGTTTTGACTGAACTTTCTGTGGCCGAAAAGTCGATGGCTTTAAAGGCGGCGCAATCCATGGGCCTTAATGTTGCGGGTGTTGACATGTTGCGTTCCAAACGCGGCCCCATGGTGATGGAGGTGAATTCATCGCCCGGGCTTGAGGGCATTGAAGATGCTTCTGGCAAAGATGTGGCCAAGGCGATTTTGGAATTTTTAGAACGCAACGCAAAGCCGGGCCGCACAAAAACACGAGGCAATGGATGAGCGCTTTCAAACTTGGCGGCACGCGCATTAACCCCGGCGAGGCTCAAACCATTGCGCTGGAAGTTTCAGTTTTGGCAAATAGCACAAGGCTTAATCTTCCCGTGCATGTGTTGAACGGCGCTGAACCTGGGCCTTGTTTTTTTATGTCTGGCGTTATTCACGGCGATGAAATTCAAGGCGTTGAAATTATAAGGCGCGTTCTTGCAGCGCTGCACGGGGTTCAACTTCACGGCACAATTTTGGCGGTGCCTATTGTCAACAGTTTTGGATTTTTAAATCACGCCCGCTATATGCCAGACAGGCGCGATCTTAATCGTTCCTTCCCCGGTTCTGATCGGGGTTCGCTTGCTTCGCTTTTGGCAGATTTGTTTTTTACTGAAGTTGTGGCCCGCGCAAATTTTGGTGTTGATTATCACACCGCAGCATTACATCGCACCAACTTGCCGCAAATTCGTGTGGCCCCCGATGATAAGGCCCTGATGATATTGGCCGAGGCCTTTGCGCCGCCAGTTATTTTAACATCGAAACTTCGTGATGGCAGCTTAAGGCAAGCGGCGCGGGGCGCTGGCGTGCAGCTTTTGCTTTATGAAGGCGGAGAGGCTTTGCGTTTTGACGAGGCCGCCATTGAAGCCGCAGTGAAGGGCACGCTGCGATTAATGAAACACATGAGCATGATTGATGAAGCGCCCATGATCGGCGCACATGTTACAACCATTCACAGCTCATCAAGCGCATGGCTGCGCGCACCGGAGGGCGGCATTCTGCATTCACTGCGTCGCGTGGGAGACCGCGTGGGCGGCGGCGAGGAAGTGGGCGTTATCACCGGGCCGTTAGGAGAAAATCCGGTTGCGATTGTGGCTGAAGATGATGGAATTGTTATTGGCCGAACCAATTTGCCAATCGTCAACCGCGGCGATGCGCTGTTTCACATTGCGCGGTTGAAGCCAAAATCGCGTGGTTCAATTCAGGCCACACCCGACGAAGATGAAATTATCTAGCGCCCCAGCGTGTAAGCCGCTTTACCCCAAAGTTCCTTCACCCGCTCATCGCGCCCACAGCCTTCGCGATATTTTTCATAGGCATCGGCTTGCTTGATCCAACCAAAACGCGTGAGCACGCGATTTTGACCGAGATAGTAATTCTGGTGATAATCTTCCGCGTCGCCGAAGGTGGTGAAAGGCTTAATGGGCGTTACAATTTTTTGACCGAGCGCTTTTTCCGCTTCGGTTTTTGCAGCTTCGGCAGTTTTTTGTTGTTCATCACTCATTGTGAAAATTGCTGAGGTATAGGCATCCCCACGATCACAGAATTGGCCGCCTGAGTCCACCACATCGGTTGAACGCAAAAACCGCGCAACCAGGTCAGCATAGCTTACAACTTCGTTGTCAAATTCAACTTTAACCGCTTCTTGGTTTCCCTCATGGTTGCGATAGGTTGGGTTTTTCATCGTGCCACCGGCATAACCTGATGTTGTGGACGTGACCCCTTTGACCTTATCAAAATCTGATTCCACGCACCAAAAACAACCGCCTGCGAAAACGGCAGTTTCGGTCTTGGCCAAGGCCTCAGTGGGGGCAAACGTTGGTGAAACCAAAACACCAAATATCAATGCCGAAAAAAATCTATACATATCAAATCTCCATTTCCGACTATTATATGCGCGGCAGCGTTGATTGCGCTAATCAAACGCGCACACAATTTTGTGATCTTGAATCAGCGGCCACGGGATATTCCACCCAACAGACCCCGCACCAAGGCATTGCCCAATTGGCGGGCAACAGAATAGCCAACTTGCTTCACAATTGTAGTTGCTACATTGGTGACAGCCTTTTCTGTGGCTGCCATGGATGCGCGCGAAGCCAGCTTTTCATAGGCAGATTGTCGATCAATCATTCCTTCATATTTGCCCGCAACTGGGGAAGCGGCAATTGTGGCTTTGCGTTGGTCTGGCGTTACTGGCCCAAGCTGGCCCGAAGGCGGCCGGATCAAAGTGCGATCAACAATGGTGGGAACGCCTTTGGGATCAAGCACCGAAACCAGCGCTTCGCCTTTGGCCAGTTCAGAGATAACCTTTGCCGTATCAAACTTTGGGTTTGGCCTGAATGTGGAAGCAGCCACTTGCACGGCCTTCAAATCTCTCGGCGTGTAAGCCCGCAAAGCATGTTGAACGCGATTGCCCAGCTGGGCCAAAACAGCGTCTGGAATATCCAAAGGGCTTTGCGTGACAAAATAAATTCCAACACCTTTCGAGCGGACGAGTTTTACAGTTTGCGATATCTGTTGCAACAATCCTGATGGCGCATCGGCAAACAGCAGATGAGCCTCATCAAAAAAGAACACCAATTTAGGAACCGCAACATCGCCCACTTCGGGCAATGATTGAAAAAGATCAGACAAAAGCCACAGCAGGAAAGTTGCATAAAGCAATGGCGAGGTTACAAGCCTATCGGCTGCAATGATGTTGACATAGCCACGACCATCCGCAGTGGTTCGTATAAAATCTTTAATGTCCAAAGCTGGCTCACCAAAAAATCTATCCCCGCCCTGTTGTTCGATCACCATCAACTGGCGTTGAATGGCGCCGATTGTTGCCGCTGTTACATTGCCATATTCAGTTGTGATTGAAGGCCCCCGCTTGCCCAAATCTTGCAACAAAGCCCGCAGGTCTTTCAAATCAAGCAGGGCCAAGCCCTCTTTATCTGCAATTTTAAAGGCAATATTCAAAGCCCCTTCTTGGGCACCAGAAAGCCCAAGCAAACGCGAAATCATCAACGGGCCCATTTCGATAATAGTCGTGCGAATGGGGTGGCCTTGTTCGCCGAACACATCCCAAAACATCGTTGGCGTTGCTTCAAGCGTGTAAGGTTTCAAGCCAATCTGTGCGGCCCTTGCAGCCAGATTTGAATCAGTCCTGCCCGGCTGGGAAATGCCAGAAAGATCACCTTTAATATCGGCGGCAAAAACCGGAACACCTTGTTTGGAAAAAGCCTCGGCCATGATTTGGAGCGTAACAGTTTTGCCCGTGCCTGTTGCTCCGGTAATCAAACCATGGCGATTAGCCATGCTGAGAAATAAATATTCAGCATTATCGCCCCTGCCTAAATAGATGCCTGCGTCTGCCATATTTAATCCTGTTCGGCGTGTTCATTATGTCTTATTCTGTTTGAAAGGAAAATCCATGGCCAAATTTTTTCGCATATTTCTTCTGATTTTGGTGGCCGCTGCTTTGGATGGGTGTGTTCTTCAATCATCAACGCCATTGTTCAAAGACGCTGATGGCGTTTTGCTTCTGGGCAACAAAAAGCAACGCTATGCCAGTTATGAGTTGGATAAATCATCGTGGAAAAAAAGCCCAGACAGCATGGTGTTCGAGCCCGTGTCTCATCACTATAAAGTTTCGAATGGCAAAGACTCTGCCACTGCTGAATTTATTGCATTGCGTGATGGAAATTATGTGATGCAATTTGATGAAGGCAAGGACACTTATGTCTACACGCTGGTTTCGCCCCACGGGAAAGAGATATTTCTTTATTTGTTGATGTGTGATTATTTGAAAAAGCAAAATATTGCAGGCATTCGCTTTGAAAAAGACGATTGTTTTATTGAACCGAAATTTGGGCGCTCTGGATTTGATGCACTTTTGAAACATTTGCCAATCGCAAATATTAAACTGCAAGCTGAATGAAACGCCGCAAACTTTTTGCAACAGCCGCGGCCTTGGCAAGCTGACTCGCTGTCAGATGCCGAGAGTGCGGCCCGTAAAGAACAGCACCCCCGGTGTATTCATTAGCAGTAATGAGAATGACCGTCGGCTGCAACGCCGATCACGGCGCCGCCAGCTGCACCAATTGCGGCACCTGTTGCCACGGACGCACCAGCGAAGGCCACTGCTGTGCCTACGCCACCAGTTACTGCACCCAAGAGCAAACCAATAAACAATGGTCCAGCTAAGTCGCCACCCCTTTGGACGCAACGCTCCTCAACATTGGCACGGTGATGATGGCGACCGTCCCTTGCGAAACTTTCAGGTGCTGCAGCGATAACGGTTGATAGCGCCAATGCGCCAGCCAGTGTTACTTTCAAGATTTTCAACATTTTGTAATCTCCATTGTAGTCTTATCAAAACACAATGTTCGAGAGAGGTTCCGGTTCCATCGAAACTTTGTAAAAGGTTCATCTTACGACGTGATAAGGCTGGTTTTGTTCACATTTGCGTCGTCTGATCCTCTTGCGCTGCAACTAAAACAGGTAATCGTAACACAGTTGCCCGCACTTGTTGTAGATTGGCAATCAGGATTAAGGGTTTGCTGATATGTGGCCAACAGCAACCTTGCGCCAATTGGTCATTTGTTCGGAAGCAAAATTCAACAGCGCTTGTTTTTCATCAGTCGTCCAAACATCAAGTTCAGCCAAAATTTTTGCAACCGCTACTTCTGCCCCGCGTGTGGCACCATCATCGCACTTTAGGGCAAAGCCAAGTGAGGCATGTGGAATGCACCCGCAGAACACCCCCTCAGCCCCCACTTTTATGAATAAGCGAGGAACACCCTGCATCACCTTTGTGTCAAAACGGTTGGTGCCGGCAATCATGAAAGGGTGGGCACGTGCGGCACGAATGATCCACGCAGCGGATTGATTTTCAGGGGCGCAAAGTTTGGCAAAGCCAAGCGCGGTATTATAAAGCGGCATGGCCCAATTGGGTACCGAGCAACCGTCAATGCCCATTGGGGCATTAGCAATATTTACTTCGCAATAGCGCTCCAGCGTTTCTGCCACTTGGCGTTGGACAATATGTTCAACGTTCACATAGTCTTTTGACGCTGCACCAAGATAAGCCGACAGGGCCAACATGCCTGCATGTTTGCCTGAACAATTGTTATGAATTTGGCCTGGCTGCTTTCCTTCACGTACCAGTTTAAATGTTGCTTCTTTTGAAGAGGGCATGTGTGCGCCACATTCATAGGCGGCTTCATCACAGCCTGCTTTTTGCAAAATAGAACGGGCCACGCGGACGTGCTCTGCCTCTCCATTGTGCGAAGAGCAACACAATGCAATTTCCTCGTCGTTCAGCTTAAAATGCTCTGCCCCGCCGCTTTCAATTAACGGCAGGCATTGGAATGCTTTGATAGCAGAACGCGGAAAAATCGGAGTTTTTATATCACCTGATTGGGCAACAATTTGCCTTTGCAAGTTGACTATAGCAAAGGCCCCGCGATGGCGGCTTTCCACAATGGAGCCACGAAATACATTTGCAATCACCGGATTTAACATTGCGCAGGTTTAACCCGGGCCGCCCGCACAAAACAAGGCCATTAAATTTTATTTGGGTTTTCACTGGAAATTATTTGGCCAACGTTGCACAGTATTGCAAACAGGATTTTGATTTTGACTTATGACCTTTTTATAATTGGTGGCGGCATTAACGGTTGTGCCATTGCGCGTGATGCTGCTGGGCGCGGACTTTCAGTTTATCTGGTTGAACAGAATGATTTGGCCTCGGGCACATCATCTGCGTCCACCAAACTTATTCACGGCGGTCTGCGTTATTTAGAATATTATGAATTTCGCTTGGTGCGGGAGGCGCTGATGGAACGCGAAGTTCTTCTGAATGCAGCGCCGCATATCATTTGGCCTTTGCGATTTATTTTGCCGCATCACGCGGGCTTGCGGCCTCGTTGGCTTATTCGCCTTGGCCTTTTTCTTTACGACAATTTGGGTGGCCGCAAAATATTGCCCGGCACACGCAGCGTTGATTTCACCAAAGATGAAACGGGGCTTCCCTTACGCGAAGAGTTTCATTTCGGCTGGGAATATTCAGATTGTTGGGTGAATGACGCACGTTTGGTGGCACTTTCTGCGGTTGACGCAGTGGCAAAGGGTGCTGTTATCCGTACACGGACGAAATGCACCCACGCGGAACGCATAAATGATGGTTGGGCCATTACAGTTTCGGGCGATGGAAAATCGGAAGTGATTAGTGCCAAAGCACTGGTGAATGCGGCGGGGCCATGGGTTGGCGAAGTGCTGGCCAATGTGGTGAAGCAAAATGAAGCTGCCAAAGTGCGTATGGTGAAAGGCAGCCACATTGTGGTGGATAGGCTTTATGACCATGACAAATGCTATATTTTTCAAAATAGTGATGGGCGCATTGAATTTGCTATTCCCTATGAGGGCCAGTTCACCTTAATCGGAACAACTGATTTGGATTATCAGGGCGAGCCCGGCCCGATGCAAATTACTGACGATGAAACTGACTATTTGCTGAAAGCGGTTGGCGCATATTTCAAACGTCCTTTGACGCGGGAAATGATCCGTTGGAGCTATTCTGGCGTTAGGCCGCTTTATGATGACGGCGCGTCGGATGCAAAATCAGCCACGCGCGATTATGTTCTAAAGCTTGAAGGTGAAAACGGCCAAGTACCCATGCTTTCAATTTTTGGTGGCAAAATTACAACATCGCGCAAGTTGGCCGAAGCGGCACTGGCAAAGCTTGTTCCGTTTTTCCCCAAGGCAAAAGCCCCATGGACGGCAACTGCCAAATTTCCGGGTGGCATGAATTATTATGATGTGGGCACTTATTTGCAAACGCAGCAACGGAAATATTCATTCTTAAAACCGCAAAATGTTGAACGGATGTTCAGGGCCTATGGCACGCGGATGGAAATGTTTTTGAAGGATGCGCGTTTCGCATCTGACCTTGGGCAGAGTTTTGGGCCGTTGTCAGCCGCGGAAGTTGATTATTTAAAACAGGAAGAATTTGCACAAACGTCCGATGATATTTTGTGGCGTCGTTCAAAACTGGGTTTGCATATGAAAAGTGATGAGATTGAGGCGTTGAAAATCCATCTTGGTGAAGTTCAAACCGCAGCAGCTAAAAAAACGAAAAAGAAAAATGCCTGATTATATTTTGGCCATCGACCAAGGCACAACATCCACACGAGCCATTGTGTTTGATGCAAAATTAAATGTGAAGGCGGTGAGCCAGAAGGAGTTCAAACAATATTATCCGAACTCCGGTTGGGTTGAGCATGATGCAGAAGAAATTTGGGCAAGTGTGTTGTCTACAGCCAAAGCAGCTATCAAAAAAGCCCATATAAAACCCAGTGAAATTCGATCAATCGGCATTACCAACCAACGTGAAACCACCGTGTTGTGGGATCGCAAATCCGGCAAGCCCATTCACAAAGCAATCGTATGGCAGGATCGGCGCACGGCGGATGTTTGTGCAAAATTAAAGGTTGATGGGCTGGAACCCCTTTTCATCCAGCGCACAGGCTTGGTGCTTGACCCCTATTTTTCGGGAACGAAAATTGCTTGGATTCTGGACCATGTTAAAGGTGCTCGCAAAAAAGCTGAGGCAGGCGATATATGCTTTGGCACGATTGACAGCTTTTTGATCTATCGGCTGACAGGTGGCAAGGTGCACGCAACCGATGCGACAAACGCATCTCGCACATTGCTTTGCAATATTCATAACGGCCAATGGGATGATGCCTTGTTAGTCCACATTAATGTGCCGCGCGCGATTTTACCTGAAATTAAAAACTGTGCTGATGATTTTGGCGTGGTTGATAAGTCATTTTTTGGTGCGGCGATTGCTATTGGTGGCGTGGCTGGGGATCAACACGCGGCCCTAATCGGCCAAGCTTGTTTTAAACCCGGCATGCTAAAATCAACTTATGGCACCGGGTGTTTTGCCATGTTGAATACGGGCGAGAACGCTGTTCCATCACACAATCGATTGCTGACCACGATCGGCTATCAACTGAATGGCAAGCGAACCTATGCGCTTGAGGGCGCAATATTTATTGCGGGTGCCGCCGTGCAGTGGTTGCGTGATGGAATAAAGGTTGTGAAATCTGCGCAAGAAACAAGTGCCTTAGCAAAGGCTGCTGATGACATGCAGCAAGTTTATCTGGTGCCTGCGTTCGTTGGTTTGGGTGCGCCATATTGGAACGCAGACGCACGTGGCGCGCTGTTTGGTTTAACCCGCGGCACAACCAATAAAGAATTAGCCAAAGCCGCCCTTGAAGCCGTGTGCTATCAAACGCGCGATCTTTTGGAAGCTATGAAAAAAGATTGGGGAACAGCGGGAAGCACGGTGTTGCGGGTTGATGGCGGCATGTCGGCATCCGATTATACCATGCAATTTTTGGCCGATATTCTGGATGCTCCCGTTGATCGGCCAAAGATTTTGGAGACAACTGCTTTGGGTGCGGCTTATCTTGCGGGCCTGCAAGCAGGGCTTTTGCCACCGCCTGAAAAATTTGCAACACAATGGAAACGCGAAAAGCAATTCAAATCAAAAATGAAGCCTGCGTTGCGTGATCAAAAATATGCAGGCTGGCAAGACGCCGTTCGAAAACTGCTCAGTTGATCATGTTGGAAACATTGGGCCACACTTCCATGCCGCCGCGGAAAATCATGTCAAAGGATACATAAACGATAATCGCAAGGCCGACATAGGCCACCCAGCGATGGTTGTTGAGAACTCTGGCAATAAATGATGCGGCAAGGCCCATCAAAGCAATTGACAGAATTAACCCAAAGATTAACACCATCGGATGTTCGCGCGCCGCACCAGCCACAGCCAACACGTTATCGAGTGACATTGAAATATCAGCAACCACAATTTGCATAGCCGCCTGAGCAAATGTTTTGTGAGGTGCTGTAGTGCTCACATCGCCTTCAGCTGGGACATCATCACTCTGGTGGCCCTCGCGCAGCTCGCGCCACATTTTCCAACAGACCCATAACAACAGAAACCCGCCAACCAAAACCAAGCCAATGAGTTTGAGAAGTTGAATCGCTACAATTGCGAAAAGAATACGAAGAATCGTTGCTGCCGCAATGCCAACCAAAATAGCTTTGGCGCGCAATGGCTTGGGCAAACCAGCAGCCGCCATGCCGATCACGATTGCATTATCGCCCGCCAAAACAAGATCAATCATCACCACCTTAAAAAAGGCGATGAGCGCGTCAGGCGAAATACCCAGATTCAGCAAAATCACATCCTAATTGTTCATTACAAAGTAGTTAGGAATCTAAAACTGATTTTACAAGGGGTTTTTGCTTCATGCTTTTCGATTTTGTCGATTGGCGATTAAATCATCCACAACAGTGGGATCTGCCAAGGTTGACGTGTCTCCTAATGCGCCAAAATCATCTTCTGCCACTTTTCGCAAAATGCGGCGCATGATCTTGCCTGAACGCGTTTTCGGCAGGCCCGGTGCAAACTGGATTTTATC
>JAYWFC010000035.1:0-17067 GCA_043778995.1 Aestuariivirga sp. | reverse complement strand
CCACTTGTTGCATTGACCAAAACCCGTTGCACGCTGCCCCCAACTTTCAAAGTTACAGCATATTCGCCAGAGGGCAAGAGTTTGACACCGAGAACTTTGGCATCAGGAAAAGCGTTTTTGGCAATCAAAGCCGCTTCCGATGGCTTGATCGCAAATTGGCCTTGATCATCGGCCACATCATAAGAATCGGCTGTTTGGGCCTGCACCAGGGGCAAGTGGGCCACAGCAAAACTTGGCGTTGCCACCAAGGCTTGGCTAATAAATGCAAGAATAACCAATTTTTTCAACATATTGTAGTCCCCCGAGATTCAAGCGGGGGTTATAGAGCACACAAGCTGAACGACGGATGAACGATTGTCACCAACCCTTGCGGCGGCCGTTCAACCTGCCGGAAAATGGATCTTGGCCGGTTAGAATTTGGTCTTTCTCTTCTTTGGTCATATTGCGGGGTTTGAATGCGCGTAAAATTTTTGGCATGGCAGCTGATAAAATAACCCGCCCCAAGCCAAACCAAAATGTGGGTGAGCGGGCAACCACAAAGGCAGCCGCCGCAACACCCACCATCATGGCCAACAAAAGGCCAGCTTCAATCACTTGATTGTCTTGCCTGTTGGGTTGGAATGGACTGACCATAGCGCTGTCAGCAACGACACAAAACCCGTGACAACAGCGCCATAATCACCAGCAGGCAATGTGCCCTTGCCGATTAGAAAAGCAATCACTGGGGGAAATATGGCGCGGATCACGCCACCAATCATATCTGTGTTCATCAATACCTCTTATGTTTTTTGAAAAGCCAGATGCCGTCTGGCCGCGGGATTTATTTCAAGCGCGCCGCTTGAAAATGCATGCGGTCTTTGGGTAGGTTCACCCAACCTTCAGCTTCAAAAGCTGCCAACACTTCTGGCGCAAAGCATCGTGTGGTTTTTCCCATGGGAAAGCGATCAGGTGCCAGATCAATTGCACAGGCATAGCTGTGCATCGACAACCTATTGGAATTGCGCATCAGCCTAAAATTATAACTGCCGCCAAAGATTGAAACGCCCCAATGGTCAATCAGAATTTGGCGTTGCCCTGCGGCTTGCCATATCGCATCAAATACGCGCACCAAACTGTCATGGCATTTGGCATGAATTTTAAAATGTTGAATAGGCTGATTGGCATAGTACATTTGAAATGGCGGAGTCAGGCTTACGAGATTGTCGGTTTCCCACGCGCTTGATGATGCGCCATGAGCCCCGCGCGGATTGCCATAGAAGCCATCTGCCTGGGCTTGGGTTGGCCAAATTTGCATTGGGAATTCCTATTTGAAAATTGAAAGATAATGTCCGGCCATTGTGCCTGCGGTTGCAGCAAGGCTGATCAACAGCAACAAGGTACGCCAGCCGCCCTTGGCGGTTACAAGGGCATCACGAATATCGCGCACATCGCTTCTGATGGCGTGAAGTTCGTTTTCAACAGTTTGCATGCGGGCTTCAAGGTTGCCCAATTCGCGTTCAGTGGATGTCATGGCGCTTCACCAACATGTTATGATCACCAAGCCATTGCCGCCGTTGCCACCTGCACCACCTGTCACACCGCCGCCGCCGCCACCGCCGCCGCAACCAATTGCACCATTGCCACCGGCACCACCGATGCCTGCGTTGTTCGAACCGCCACCCGTGCCGCCTGATGCGCCAAAAGGCCATCGGCTAAACCAGCCATCAGCACCACGTCCGCCTAATGCTGTGCCGCCAGCAAATGATGGAAACCAGCCAGCGCCTGATATGGCCCCGCCTGCAAAATCTGTTGCGGTAACGCCAGCGCCGCCCATGCCTCCTGTGAAAGGGTTTCCGGATGCGAATGTGAACCCACCGCCAGCTGCGCCAGTTTGAGCACCACCGATGATTCCTGCCAGGCCGCTAATCGTGGAAATTATTGCAGTTTGCCCCTGCCCAGCAACGCCAGTGGCCACAGCGCCAGCGCCCGCAGCGCCCGCAACACTGGCTGTTCCTGCCCCACCACCTGTTGCCAAGGCACCCGTCACGTTAAAAAGCGCGTTCACCGCAGTATTGCTATTGGGCACAATTGAAACCGTGCCGTTGCCCGCAGTTGCCCCTGCAACGCCTGTTGCGCCGCCAAGGCCGCCCAAGGGCACGTTGATGTAAAGCCTGTCAATATCCATCAGCGGTGCCAGCCAGCGCGTTATCGTGCCACCGCCGCCACCGCCGCCGCCACCACGCGCCGTGCTGGCAGCGGCAGAAAAACCACCGCCACCACCAGCGCCCGAACTTAGGCTTAGAATTGAAATCATTGATTTGCCACGCGGGCGAAGCCATGTCTGAAAATCAGATGGCCCCAGCGCGTTGAAGGTTTGAATATCTGCGCCGTTTTGCGTGTTGGGCAGATGTGAAAAATCCAGCATTAATATTGCCCCCCAATCACGCTCACCTGATAGCCAGCCGCAACTGCAGTGCCCAAAGTGCAGTTGATTTTATATCCGGCGGGCAAAGCAAAATTCAGCGGCAAGGCAATGTCGGCCTGGGCTGCAACTTCACTGAGTGTCGTTGCAGGCAAACTCAATTCCGCCAGCAAGCTATTGTTGGAAGCAGTGGTATTCACAGCGCCGTTGTTGATGAACACGCGCAACACCGTGGCCACGTTGGTGCCCAACGGCCGTGCAATTAATTTCTGCACAAAATTACCAGCGTTGTTGCCTGTGGCATTGCCCGTGAAAACCGTGCTCACAGTGCCCGTGCCATCTTTGGCCGTGTTGGCTGCTGTGATTGCTGCGGGTGCCCATTGAATAGCGCCAAGGTTTGAAAAAATAGGTGATGTGTTTGCAGGCATGGAAAACTCCTAAAAATTGAACTGTGAAAGTTAGCCCATCACCAACATGCGGGCATGAATTTGGCCGTGCGCGTTGAGAGCGATCAAGGCTTGGTCAACGCTTAAATCTTGTGGGCTTGTGGCCGCATTGGTTGCATTGGCTTTGAAAGAAAATGCCGCCATGGGTGCAAGTTTGCTGTTGCTGATAACGCCTGCGCCAATTGCTGTTGCAAAGGTGCTGGTGCCTGAACCGGAAACATCGCCCGTTAACGTGAACGTTTGATCACCTGAGTTGGTGCCGGACGATGCGCCAGAATGCGTGCCCGTAAACGTGCCGCTTTGCGTGGCCAATGTTCCAAGGCCAGAAACATCTGCTGCAGAAATGGCCAACAGCGTTTTGGTTTGCGCAATGCTCAAATCCAGCGGCGTGGTTGCGGCACCCGTGTTGTTTCCCTTCAACGTTAGGGGCGCCATTGTGGCCAATTTCGCGTTGGTGAGCGCGTTCAATGTCAAAACGCCGGTTGAGGTGTTTAACGTGGCATCGCCACCCACAGTGAAGCCACCAAATGCTGTCCCGTTTTTAAATTGCACTTGGCCTGTTGTGCCAGCCGGTGCGCCGCCCGCTGCTGCATCAACATATTGTTTTGTAGCAATGCCGAGAGGCGTTGTGGGGTTGGCCAACACCGAAACAAGTGCCGATGTTGCATCAATGGCGATGGCTTCTTTCCATGTTGCGCCGTCGGGGCTTACCTTGATGTGAAAACCGTCATCGCCCGTTGTGCCCATTTCGGCGCGGCCTGAAAAATTGGATTGGTAAAGCAGGCTTGCCGTATCTGTGCTGGCATTTTTGTTGAGTTTGATTTGCACGCCATTGCCAATGTTGTTGAACAACAAGGCAGAAGAGTTGACTGAAACTTTGTTAGTGGCATCGGCCGTGGCATTCACGCCTAACAGTGAAATGTTTTGCAGAACCGAAGATGCAGGTGGGCCAACCCAATTGGTGCCATCAAACACCAGCAGAATATTTTCTGCCTCCACCCACATTTGCCAACCCTTGCGCGGGATTAAAAAGCGCCATGCACCTTCCATGCGCAAAGCAATTTGGCCAGCGTGGTTCAACCATTCTGCCGTGGGTGCAGCGCCAATCAAAAACCGGCTGCCATCAAGTGCTGTGCCAGGCGGCACATTGAGCCCACGTGACACGATTGAAAGTTGAAGCAACCCATCAATCAAAGACAAGGCCTCATTATGCGTCACATGTTTTTGCGCTTGAGCCGCTGCGATATAGGGAAGAATAAGATTTGGAGTATCAGACATTCAGCGTCCTTTCGAGAATGGTACCAGCGCCCACTGTGCTGCTGATTTGGCAAACGCGAAGTGTTAGGTTTGCTGGCGTTGCACCAAAATCAGAAATGATGTTTGTGGTGGTGTAGAGATAGCTTGCCGTGTTGATCGTCGCGCTGCGCAACACTGTTCCGGCGTTCACAATATCAAGCCGATACGTTTCAACAGTTTCGCCCAAAGGCACTTCGGCCAATTCCCAGCTGTCGCCATCGGTTCTGGTGCGCCTGATCCAGCTGATCAAAAATCCAGCCGGGTCTCGCGCCACCTTAATTTGTGCAGGCGGCAAAGGGCGCAAAGGTTTTAGATTTCCGCCAAATTGAAATTCCAAAAATGCCGGGTTGCCCGGGTCTAATTGTGCGGGGCCAATGCGCCATGTGGCCACTTGGCCTGCTTCAGCCAGCGAAAGATTTGGCTGCACCACGGCTTGATTGAGCAGAATAAAATTTTGTCCGGCAGCACGCGACGCAATCATTTCTGCGTCCGATCCGCCTTGCGCCCGCAAAAATCCAGTCACCGCATAAGTGTTTGCACCTATCAATGTGGCAGTTTGAAATTGCACAACTTCATAACCTGTGGCGCTTGTGCCAATCACCGCCAAATTGCCGCCGTTCAACAGTTCATCCTTGCTGATTGAACTTAAAGCACCTTGGCGCATTTGAACGTTAAGCGTTTGATTAAAATCAATTCTGTGCGGCAGGCCAAAGCCCAAGGCATTCAGTGTTGTGCCCATCGTTGTTTGGTTCGCCACCAGCCGATTGAAGGCCAAGCTCGACGTGCTGGTTTTTTTGAACAACGCCAAGGCGCCAGGCCATGGCGTGGCTTGGGCGGCAATCCACGGCGCTGGCGAGGCGTTCACATCCAGCAACGCCAAGTCCATCATCGTCACATCGGCCACGCCATAAATTGCAGGCGGGGCCAATCCACCCAATCGATCAGCCGCTGGTGGTGGATCATAAACTGCGGGGTCATGGGCCACCGCTTCAATCTTGCGCGCATCACCCGCCATGATGGATTTTACCTGCCAGCGATTTTGGCCAATTTTCAAAATGTCGCCGGGTTCAATTGCCTCAAATTGCGGCGACAATGAAAATTGTGCAGTTTCTCTCGCCGCCCAACTTTCGGCCAAGGCCACGTCGCCACGCGCTTGGGCCACTTGTTGGCCAATGGCTGCGGGAATATTTAAAGAGATTTCTTTTTGGCTGGCGGTGCCATTGCGCTGTTGGCTGATCGCTGCTTGACGATAGTCCAATCCGCTTTCTGCATAGCCAATGTGGATGGCGGCGGGCAGATCAGTTTCCTGGGTGCGGCTTTGCGCAATGATGCCAACATCTTTGATCTCTTCGATCAAATCAATCGCATTCACAACAATTTCAATATTGTTCCGTCTACTGACGAATTTCAATTTTCCATCAGACTCGAAACTATCAATGGCAAAAACTTGAAGCAGGTTCTCCAAAGCATCGCGCGCAGACATCGGTCTGTCTAAAACAAAGCCATCCACCAAGCCCGAGACGGCCAACACATCCACATCTGAAAAGCCAAACCGCGCCGCAACAAGGCCAATCAAACTTCCCAAATCAACAATGCCAATGCGCCCGTTCAACCAATGGCCGCGTGCATAATTTGCGCCATCGCTCCACACGTCGCTGCGGGCCGGAAAGGCGGGAAATGGTCTTGCATCCCAACACCAATGGAACATCTTCGTTGCGTCCACCATCGGCGCGCCATAAATGTTAGACACCGGGTTTTGCGAACCTGCCGTCCCCCAATAGGTCTGCGCGGCTTTAATGAACGCTTGTTGAATTTGGCTGTCTTGCTGGCCGCCAGAATAATAGGGTGTGGCACTTTCGATGGATTTTGCATCAACAAAAACATTGGGCTGGTTGGTGCCTTATCAATTGCGGGGCAACCCACTTCCGTAAACCAGATGGGCTTTGATTGTGGCACCCAAGCCGTGGCTGCACCTTCAACACCCAAGGGGCGATTGATGTGGGTGTTACTCCACCAATTTTTAAAGTCTTTCGGCTTGAACACCCACGGCTTGTTATACGTGCCATCTGTTATGGTGTTGCGAACTTGTGCATTGCGATTGGCGGCGTTGGCATAATACCAATCATAGTTTTCACCCCCCGCAATGCGGCTTTGCATATAAGTCTGGTCGTAAATAGATTTTGTGCCCGCGACCAAATCAAGGTGCGTTGTGCCATCGCGCCAGTCACTCAGCGGCAAATAATTATCAATGCCGATAAAATCGATTGAGGCTGATGCCCACAGCGGGTCAAGATGAAAATACACATCGTTTGAACCATCTTGTGGCTGATGGCCAAAATATTCTGTGCCATCTGCCGCGTATGATATTTTTGCACTGGGCAAAATTGATTTTACGTCCGAAGCCAAGTTTTGCAACGCCGCCACGAATGGATAGTTTGAGGCCGATGAACGCAACGTGGTCAAACCCCGCAATTCGCTGCCGATCAAAAATCCATCAACGCCACCGGCAAGTGCACAAAGTTTTGCATAATGCAAAATCATGCGGCGACAGCTCCATTCAGCGGGGCCAGAATAGCTCACTGTGTCTGTGCTTGCCGCAAATTGTGATGGAACAGCGTTGCCCACAAAACTTGCAATTTGCGAAACGGTGGCTGAGGTTTTATCGCCGGTTCCGGTGATGCGGCCGCGCCATGGATAAGCGCCTTGGGCCGGCCCGCCGTAAGGGTCTGGCAAGCTGTTTCCGGTGGGAATATCCATCAAGATGAAGGGATAAAACATCACTTTTAAGCCGCGTGCTTTCAAATCTTGAATAGCGCGGATGACAGATGCATCAGACGGCGTGCCACCATAAGCGGCTTGGCCATTGATTTGCGAAACTTGATAGGCAGCACTTCGCTGTTGGCCAGAGACAACCCAGGTTGCGCCTGTTGTTACCTTCGCAGTGTTCTCAACACCAGGTTTCAACATGCAAGTTCCACAGCGCAAATCATTGCCGAACCAACTGACCACCAGCGAGGCAAATCCTAAATTCTTGCAAGCCCCTTGTAGTTGGTCTATCGAAATTGAAAAATCGCTGCGGCTGGCGGAAACATGGGTGTTTTCAGATGCGGTTGAACCAACACCGGTGTTGCGTGAGACCAGTGCGGTGTCATAACCAAATTCAGTGGCGCCCGGAATGATGTTGATGGCCTTTACACTGGCTGCCACATCGTTGCCCTTGGCAAACACTTCAAAGGACAATTGCGGCAAGCGGTTCCCGAATGTTTCGAGAGGCAACCGTTCAAACACCACATAGGCAAGCCCGCGATAGGCTGGTGCCAAGTTCGCGCCTTCAATGGCACTGATCAAACTATCAGGTGATTGTGTTTGGGTTCCTGCATAAAAGCGCGGCGCAAATTGCGTGATATCAATTTCTTTGCCATCGGCCCAGCAGCGGCCAAGGCCATTGATTTCGCCTTCACACAGCCCCACAGCAAAATTTGCATAATAGGCATAGTTGGTTGTGCTGTTGCCAGCGCCGCCTTTGCCTGCTGCAGATCGGGTGGAGGTTGCGGCAACCTCTAATATATTCGTGGCCCAAATCACTTGGCCGGCAATGCGCATGCGACCATAGACAACGGGAATGGCAGCGCCCTCTTGGCTATCCATCACACGCAAACTGTTGACGCGTGGCCCCTCACTATGTGTTGGTGTTGAAAAGATTTGCTGGTCGATCAACGCGCCAGCAATGCCGCCCACCGCGCGACCAATGGCGCCGCCGATCGGCCCGCCAAGCAATGTGCCAATCGCCGCGCCTGCATATTGTAAAACAACTGTTGCCATCAGTTCACACTTTCAGGAAAGCGAAAGGCAAAAGCCAATCGCTGAAGCCACCATGCATTCAGCGGAACCTCGCTCACACACACGCCATCTTGCGCATGGATCATGCTCTGCCGGCTGGTTGCTATGCCTGCATGCTTGGCTGGCAAATGGGACTTCCAGCGAAATAACAACACATCGCCCTGTTCAAAAACCAACGGTGGAATTTCGATCAAATGTCTGCGCCCCGCATTGGCCAACGTTTCTTCCAATCCTGCTTCGGCCCAGTCGGGCGAATAGCCGGGCGGAAGTTCCGGCTCTTCACCAAAACGCTCACGCCAAATTCCACGCACCAGACCTAAGCAATCACAGCCCACATTTTTCAAACTGGCTTGGTGTTGATAGGGCGTGCCTAACCATCCCCTAGCGAGGACGGCAATTTCATGGTCAGCCATCATGCTACCTTTTCAAACCATTGTTGTTGGGATCAGATTGTGCTGCAACGCTCATTACAAAATCGCTGCCCGGCATATGTGGAAAGCCTCTGAAATTTAACGTGTTGGCAAATTTCGTTCGACATGTTGCAAATTGTTTATCGCACCCAGCAATCAGATTTATTTGCTCGCCAACTGCAATTGTAAATTTTGGTGCAGACCAAAGATCAACACGCGCCTGCCCTGCCACAACGCGGTGGCGTTTGACATCAAGCATCCGGCCAAAATTGGCGGCACTTTGAAAAACCAATTGGCCACGCGTAAACCAATCATCGGCAAAACCCGCAAAGCCAGAAACATCAAAACTGCTTTCGCGAATTGCGCTGATTGTGCCTGCCACCGTAAAGTTTGCGATGTTAACGCCGCAACGCGCATCGCCCAAACTTGCATCACAACCAAAGTGATAAAGCCTGCCTTTGGGTTGGTTTAAAAGATGGGCAAGCCCACGCACTTCGGCCTTGAAATGGCCTTGGCCATAACTCACTTCACCCAAGTGCCCCTTGCGTTGTAAAACACGTTGAGAAGCGTCAACCCAATTCACTTTCCACACTTCAATTTGGGCATGATCAAAATCACCCGCGTTTAGCCTTATGTCTGAAATGCGGGCGGACGATAAAGCGCCAGATGCTTCAAGATTATCAACAGAAAGGCCAAGCGATGATTCAACCTCGCTTGAAGTATAACCCGCCTGGGCTTCAAAATCCGTCCCGTCAAAAGCCACTGTTTCATCGTGATCCGTGAAACCCATTTTTTCGCCGGACCGCAGTGTTAATCGCCAACAATAACAAAGTGTTGTCGTGCCTGTTTGAAGATGTGCTTGAAGTGCTGGAACAAGTGTTTTCACAGCCTCACCTTAATCAACGGAATTTCAGGAATCTCACCAGACGCAAAATGGGCCAGGTTGATTTTGATCTGGTCAGTATCAAAGCGCACAGGAACATCAAATTCAAAACCCGCAGCAATCACAGCGCCATTCGGCGGAATATTTCCCGCGTTGAACGTGATCTAACCTGTGGCGAAATCAGCGGTGAATTGCGTTGAAGAAGTGCCATTCACACTCACCACAACCGTGCCCAAAACCGGTGCCAAAATTGTTCGCAAATAGCTGCGCGTGCTGCCATATTTTTTGGTCAGTTGAAACGTGGTCGTTGCGGCGTCGCCTATGCCTATCACCTGATCGGTGGCCGAGATATTTTGCGATGGTGCACAAGATTTAAAGTCAGTGTGATCTTTAAACCGAAAAGCATAAAGCCTTCCTCGTCTCTCTTCAAAAAAGGTCACAACGTTTTGAATGTCGTCTAAAGATTTAACACCAAAGCCCACGTTATATTTGCGCCGCGAATTGGCCCAACGGGCGTTGCGCTCTTCGTGGCCAGATGCTGTCATCACCACATCGGTGCGGCGCTCTGGGCCGCCCGCAAGGCCCCGCGAAATGGCCACGGGAAATCTTACATTATCAAAGGCCATTACATATTTCTCCGTGATCGTTGCAAGGCACGGCTCACCATCGCTGCCACCTGGTTTTGAGATTGGCTGAAGTTTTGCACATCGGGTGTAGAAATGTTCACGGTGACATGTGTCGCCCCGCCGCCGCGTACGCCAAGCGCGCCATCGCTTCCGCGAGATAGCGGCAAAATTGCTTCAGGCCCGGCCTCGCCCATCAAGCCCGTGCCGCCGCGCATGGCAAACAGCGTGGGTGAATTGACAATGCCGCCATCGGCAAAGGGCATCACTTGGCCGCCGGAAAAGACATTGCCTTTTGCGTTGGCGAACAGACCTGCAAACATGTTGCCCATCAAATTACCCAAAGGCTTTAAGGCTGCACTCAAAGCCTGTTGGCTGAGTGACAACACCATGCCCTTCAAAATATCTGAAAGGCTTTTGCCATGAACAATTGCCGCAGCAAAGCTGTTCACCAATTTGCTGCCAAAGCTATCGGCTAGTTTTGACAAGTCTTGCATTTCGCCGCGCAACTGTTCCGTGCGCAATGATAATTGATCTGTAGACTGACTATTCATCGGGATATTGCTCCATCAAATCATTCAGGTTCTGGCGCAGCAAAGGTGAGGGAGGCACCCCGAAGGCACCGGCAATTTCGCGCGGCGTGCTGCGCCAGAATTCGGCGGGTGACAAGCGCAGTTGGCCAAGGCCAAGCTGCATCATGCGCGCCCAAGGAAACATTGGCTTTTCAGAGTGAAGATTCATCCGGCAAATGTTGCTTTCAAAAGTTCGGCCACGATACGCAAATAGCCCGGAGCGCCCCCAGCAACCGAAAGCTTGGCCACATCTTCATCTTTAATAATTTGGCCAGCGCCACGAAGCCCCGCACCAATCACTTTGATAGCGTCTGTGGCTTTGATCCGACCTTTTTCAAAGCGTTCGGCAATGGCGATTAAATCTTCACCGCCATAGGCATATTCAATTTCTGCAAGTGCGCCCAGCGTTAAGCAAAGCGTATAGGTCTGCCCGCCCAGTTCAGCTTCAATTTCTCCACGATGTGCATTGGCCATGGGGTTTTCCTTATGCAAAAGTCAGTTGGCCGGCCGAGCTGAGGCTGACATCGAAGGTAACTTCGCCATCATGTCTGCCGCCAAAATCCAGTGATGTGATTTGAAATGGGCCTGTCACTGTTCCAAAAGACGGAATGACAATTTGCCAATTCACAATTGTGCCGTTGAAGAAATAGCCTCTGATGGTTGCGTCAGAAGCGGCATTTTTGAAAATGCCCTGGCCTTTGATGGACGCAGATTTTAAGCCAGCACCCGCCAATAATTCTTTCCATGCGCCTGCTGAATCTTGGCTAGAGGCATCCACCGTTTCGGTGTTGAATGTGAGCGTGTTGGCGCGAAGGCCCGCCACGGTGATATAGGTGCCGGTTCCTGTTGAATCAATTTTCAACAGCAAATCACGGCCTTTTTGGGCTGTCGTTGAAGATCTCCGTTCATAGATTTAAAATGGTTCGGTTGCTGCCCTGAAGCGCATTGTGGCATTGAAAAATTCAGCAGTTTTATTGCGCGAAGCCACGTTGAACACGCAACGAAGATTGACCAATTTATGATCGACCAAAACCAATGCCACGCCATCCAGCGCTGATTCAATTTCTTGTGTAATGGCTTGCACTTGCGTGCGGCTTTTCATGTTTGTGGTGATATCCAGCGTTATGAACGTCTCATGGGCCTTTTGGTCCATCACGCTCCAATCGCGCGTTTCAATGGCGTTGAACACCACAAAAGGCGGGTTGGCACCACGGGGCAGTTCATCATAAACATGTGCGCCGCCCAACAGGGTGACAAGCGTTGTGCGTGCACGCAATGCAGCCAGCATGGCCTGCTGCACGCTTAAACCGGGTTGCATCATGCCAGCCTCACATTGCGATAGGCGCTTAATAATTCCAATGCAGCGGGCGGCAACGTTCCGCCCTGTTCATCACCGCGGTGTTGATACCAATCGGCAACAACGGCCAGCAACGCCTGCTTAATTTCTTGCGGAATTTGCGAGGGTGTTGCGCCAAAGCCTGTTGTGAAACTCAATTTCAAGCCATTTATCTTGCGGCCAGGCGGCGCAAAAACGCGGCCAACCCGCAAGGCCAAACGCGGCGGACGCGTGGCTTGATCCAAATAATAATGCGCAGGGTCAATCACCGAGGCCGTGTCGTCATCGGCATAACTGGTCAGACTTTCAACGGAAAGCACTGGCCATAGGGGTAAATGAAATATTCCATCGGCGGGCCAGGCATCGGCAAACATCGCCCAGCTTTGCTGAAGCACGTTTATTCCATAGCGGCTTTCAACAGCACGGCGCGCCGCGATAATCAGTGTACTGATATATGTGTCATCGTCATTGATGGTTAAACGCAAATGGGCCTTGGCTTCGGCCAAGCTTATGGGTTCACCCGTTGGGGGCGTTGTTAATATCAGAGCCATTTTGATTTCCTGAAAAGCGCCCTGCCCCGTTCAAACGAAGCAGGGCCAGATATTAGGTGAGACCGAACTTCAACGTTTTAATCGCATCGAAATCTTGCATGCCGCCGCCTACGCGTTTTGTCACATAGAACAACACATAAGGCTTGGCTGTGTAGGGATCACGCAACACGCGCACGCCCACACGATCGACAATCAAATAGCCGCGATGGAAATCACCGAACGCCAGCGCATGAACATCGGTGCCAATGTCTGGCATATATTCATTTTCTGTCACGGGGAAGGAAAGCAGCGTGGCTTGCGTATTGGCTGCTTGTGCTGGCTGCCACAAATAATTGCCTTGGCCATCTTTGAATTTACGAATCTGGGCTTGGGTGTTGCGGCTCATCATAAAGCGCGCATTGGCACGATAGCCGGCTTTCACCGAATACATCAGATCAACAATCTTGTCGGTGGGTGCAGTGGCTGCAAAGCCACCCGCAACGCCCGTTGGAATATAGCCCGTGTTGCCCCATGTCCAGGAGCTTTGCGCAACTTTTGTGTAGTTCAAAAAGCCCTTGGGTTGGGTGATGCCATCGCCATTGGTGAAGGCGTTGGTTTCTTGTTCACCAAACACAATTTGAACTTCACGTGCCATCCAATCATCAATGTTCACAATTGAATCATCCAGCAAGGCTTGGGTCGCCGCTGGCATGGCATAAAGTTCCATCGTTTGATACGAAAGCTGGGCCAATGTTGCTGATGTGGTTTGCGGCCGCGCTGCTGCTTCACCAATCCAACCCACAGAATGGCCTGTGGTGTTAAACGGCTTGTTGTGCACCAAGGCAGAAATTTGGCGCACATCGCAGATCTCACGAAACGGCGAGGCTTTTGAAATCAATCGACCAATTTCAGCTTCCGTTTCAGGTGGCACAAGATAGCCGCCATCAGGTGCTGAACCCACAGACATGGCCTTTGATTCAATGCCCGCAAGGCCAAATGAATCGCCCTTGCGCACATAAGAGTCAAAAGCCTTCTTGTGTTCGCTTAATTCCTGTTTTGGTTCATGGGCCAATTGTGGGCGGCGTGATTTTAAAATCATGTCGTCCAAAGCTTTGTTGATGCGATCCACTTTTTCGGCGGTGATCACATCCGCACTCATGCGCTTTTCAATTTGTTCCAAGCGTTCGTCGTTGGCATCTTTGAAGGCTTCGAAGGTTGACAGCACATCATTAAAATCATTGTTGGGTGATGCCACTTTGGTTTCTAAATTATCCGTGGATGGAGTTACTCCGTTGAGAAGGTCGGGCTGGTGGATTGGTAAAAAGTGAATCTGCCCTTGCCCGGATTTCAGATTTCACTTGGCTCACGCGCGCACCGTCCAACATTGGAAAGGTGACGAGCGAAATTTCCCAAAGATCAATTTTGGTCAGAATGCGAATTTTTCGGGTGCGATCATTTTTGGCGGCAATGGTTTTAAAACCAATGGAAAGCCCATCAATGCCGCCCGTTTCTAAAAGCGAATTCAGCTCGCGGCCGCGCTGCACATTTTGGTCAAGCCTGCCCAACACATAAAGGCCCTTGTCAGTCTCGCGCACTTCAACCCATGTGCCCACGGGCTCTGATGGATCATGCTGAAACAACATTCTGATTTCGGATGATCCACGCATTTTCAGCGAGTTTGTAAAAGCGCCCGGCGCCACAACATCGCCCAATTGGTCGCGCTGGCCGAACAGTGAAGCATAGCCCGAAAACACGCCGGTGCCGGGCACTGCCGATAACGGCAGTTCCAGCCCACGCCGTTTGAGACGAAGGGTCATTTTTGAATTTTTCCTTGTTGAGTACTTTCCTTCTCCCTCGGGGGAGAAGAGATAAATTATTTTCCGTAACCAACTGCTTGGCGTTTTTCAGCGTCGGTCAAAAAGCTGGCGTTGTTCACACGTTGCCACAGCGCGTCGCGATCATGGCTCAGGGCTTCGACTTGATCGAGATCAAGATCAAGCCTCATCCCTGCCTCGAATTGTTGGCCCACGCTTGCGCTCATCGTATCAATCACGCGGCGCAGCATGGGGATAACACTTTGCCGCCAAAAGACGCGATTGGCTTCGGCATAATTTGAAAATGTATTGTCGCCCGGAATGCCAAGCAGCATGGGCGGCACACCAAAGGCCAAAGCAATTTCACGCGCCGCATTGTTTTTGGAATTGATGAAATCCATGTCCTTGGGGCTGAAGCCCATTTCTTTCCAATCAAGCCCACCTTCCAAAACCATAGGGCGGCCTGCTTGTGCGGCGCCTTGGAAATTTTGTTCAAGTTCAAGTTTCAAACGATCAAATTGTTCGGGTGATAATTGACCGTCTCCGCCAGAGAAAACCAGCGCACCAGAAGGCCTTGCCGCATTATCTAACATCGCCTTGTTCCAGGCTGATGCGGCGTTGTGCGTATCCAAACTGCGTGCCGCGGCTTCAAGGGGCGACAACCCATAATAATCATCCAGCGGGTTAAACAATTTCAAATGCAACACATGTTCAGCAGGCAGTTTGATAAATGATCCGTATACAGAATATTGATAAGCATCCACCCAACCTTTTGATCCGGGAATAACTTGCATCCGGTCTGGGCGCAGGCAAACCAGCTCACGCGGTGTTGCATCAATGCTTGATACTTCAACATAACTGTTGCCCGCAACCAGCAGAAAAGCCACGATATTTTCAATGAGCGCAGGCCCGGTTTGGGATGGATTTGGTTGACGCATCAGATCAAGAAAAGCGTGGGCGTGGATTTCAGAACTGCCTTTATACAAGAGCAGCGGAACTGATGCAGCACACTCAGCGATCATGCGCACGCAGCGGTAAGCAATGGCATTTCCTGAAAAACCTTCGCGGGCAAAATGCAAATAATTGCGCGGTGCCCAATAGGGTTTGCCCACATTATACATCGCCATCAAAGGCACATTGCTGAATTGCTTTTGGCTGAATTGCTTTTGTTCTGGCGCAAAGAGCGATTTTAGCTTTTTGAACATTGGTGTTTCCTTTTTATCACAACGAAAGAAACCTCATCCGGCCTTCGGCCACCTTCTCCAAAGGAGAAGGGAGGTTGTTGATAATGCCCTTCTCCTTTGGAGAAGGTGCCCCGAAGGGGCGGATGAGGTTTCTTCCTACAAACTTCTCACCCTTGGTTCCGCTCTTCGCCGCAGCACCAAATCGCTGATCGCCCACACCAGTGCATCAAGCCTGTCGGGGCTTGTGCTGCCTTGGCCGATTGCTGTGCACATCTCATCTTCAAGGGCTGCAAATGCGCCTACATGCGAAACGCGGCCCTGTTCATAAAGAGCTGCAACAGGTTCAGCGCGGGCAGATTTTCCGCGGGTGGCATGAACGCCGCGAAAACTTAAACTGGGGTCAACTTCACGCAGCACTTGTTCAACCAAGGCACCGCCTTGATTCACTTCGGCCACAACACGATCGGCCTTCCACGCATGATCCAAATTCACCACGCGCTTGGCCCATTGGCCTGGCCTTGCCTGTTTCATGGTTGCATCTTCCAACACATAACAGCGGCCATCGTCATCCAACCCCACACACACAATTCCGCATGCGTTGTTCTTCTGGCCAAAGCCAGCGGGTGGGTCCACCGCCACAACAATGCGTTTCATTTCGGGCGCCGCGTTCATGCGCCATCGTTCAATGATGCCGCGCTTGAACAATGCGTCGGGGTCATCCTCAATCATTTCGCCGTTTAATTCTTGTCGGCCTAATCTTGTGCCGCCATAGCGTTGCAAAACCTCTTTGATGAATGACTGGGCCAAGTTTTTTTCATTATGAAATGTGGTGGCTTTCGTCGTCACACTCGAAGGGTCAATCAACAAACGCTTCAACAATGGAATGGGCCTTGGCGTTGTGGTTGCGACACATTGTGGATTGTCTCCCAAGCGCAAGGCAAACTGCATCATATTCCACGCTTCATCAGCATGTTTCCATTTTGCAATTTCATCACACCATGCCGCTTCAAATTGCGGCCCGCGCAAACCATCAGGCTCTTCTGCTGAAAACACTTGCGCCACAGATCCGTTGGGCCAGGTGAGCAAGCGCTTTGAAGGTTCAAATTCGGGGCGCAATAAATCTCCATCCAAATGCAAAAGGCCAGATTGACCTTCGATCATCACCAATCTTGCCTCTGCGAATGTGGGCGCAACAATGGCCAATCGCTTTGCAGGCTTGCCCCATAAGCCCAGCGCCTTGGCGTGAAGCCATTCAGCGCCCGCGCGAGTTTTGCCAGCACCGCGGCCACCGAGGATCAACCAATTGCGCCAAGTTTCAGGCTGGGGCGGAAGTTGGTCCGCCCTCGCCCAATAGCGCCAATCCTCCATCAGTTCCGTCAGCGCCTCCTTGCTCAGCGTTTTCACCACCTTCAGGTTGGTGTTGTTCCGGCTCGAGGTTTGCAATGCGGCGCGCAAGATCTTCACGCTGGGAGTCATTAAATTTGGCGGTGGTTCGGCTGCGAAGTTGGCGTTGCTTTCGGTCTTTGTTTTCAAGTTCCAAAACCTTTTCCAAAGTGCGCAACAAGGTGTTGGTGGCGCGAATGTCGCGTTCATTGGCCAGCGTATCAATGTCTTGGCCGATGGATGAAATTTGCGCTTCCAATTGTGCCAAGCGGCCTTGCAGCAATTCTTTCAACCGACGAATGGTGTCGCGGGTGTTCTGAATTTTCACCGCCTCTGGCTTTTTTGATTT
>JAYWFC010000034.1:0-2418 GCA_043778995.1 Aestuariivirga sp. | reverse complement strand
CTACGGCATTTGGACTGAGGGACAATAACATGACCAACATCGCACTGTTTGGCGCGGGCGGCAAAATGGGTTGCAGGCTTGGCCGCAATCTCAAAAATTCTGCATATAATGTCCGCCCCGTTGAAGTGAGCGATGTCGGCCGCGCCCGTTTGAAGAATGAATTGGGCTGGGACGCAGTAGATGTTGATCAAGCCTTAGAAGGTGCCGAGATTGTTGTTCTGGCAGTTCCTGATACAGCAATTGGCAAAGTGGCTCACGCCATCATTGATAAGCTGAAGCCCGGCACGATGATCATCATATTGGACGCAGCAGCACCTTATGCAGGTCATCTGCCCGTACGCAGTGATGTAACCTATTTCGTAACCCACCCCTGTCATCCGCCCATATTCAACGATGAAACTGATATGGCCGCAAAGCTTGATCGCTTTGGCGGTGTGGCCGCAAAACAGGCGATTGTGAATGCATTGGTGCAAGGCCCAGAAAGCGATTACGCCAAAGGCGAAGCCGTGGCCAAAACCATTTGGGCCCCTGTTATGCGTTCGCATCGTTTGACGCTGGACCAGATTGCATTGCTGGAACCTGGCCTTGCCGAAACCGTTTGCGCTTCGCTGCTTGATGTGATGCGCGAGGCCATGGACGAAGTGGTGCGCCGCGGCGTTCCCGAACAAGCGGCACGAGATTTCTTGATTGGGCATATGAACATATTGGCCGCTGTTATTTTCAAAGAACAACCCGGCGTATTCTCGGATGCGTGCAACAAGGCCATTCAATTTGGCAAGCCCGTGCTAATGCGCGATGATTGGAAGCGTGTGTTTGAGCCAAGTGAAATTGCCGCAAGCATTCAGCGGATTACGTGATGCTGAAAGGCGCATTGATCGGCTGCGGGTTTTTCGCCGTCAATCATTTGCATGGCTGGCGATGTTGTGCGGGCGCTGAGATCGTTGCTCTATGTGACAGCAATGTTGAGCGCTTGAACTCAGTGGGCAATCAATTTGGTATTTCCAAACGTTATGGGAATGCGAATGAAATGTTTGCGTCTGAGAAATTAGATTTCGTGGACATATCTACAACCGCCCCAAGCCATCGCGCCTTAGTTGAAATGGCGGCAAGCCATGGCGTCGCGGTAATCTGCCAAAAACCCGTGGCCCCAAATTTAGACGATGCCAAAGCCATGGTCGCCGCATGCGCCGATGCAAATGTGCATTTCATGGTGCACGAAAATTTCCGCTGGCAGTCAGCAATTCAAAAAGCGAAAGCGGTTATTGCGCAGGGAGACATTGGTGAAATATTTTGGGGCAGGGTATCTTTCCGCTCGGCCTATGATGTATTTTCCGGCCAGCCCTATTTGGCCGAAGGTGAACGCTTCATCGTGGAAGATCTCGGGATCCACGCCCTCGACATTGCGCGTTTCCTATTTGGTGATGTTGACAACCTGAACGCCCGCATGAAACGCGTGAACCCAAACATCAAAGGCGAAGACGTGGCCACCATGATGCTGGATCATGGGTCTGGCGTGACATCGATTGTCGATTGTTCATATGCCAGCATTCGGGAAGTGGAAGCGTTTCCAGAAACGTTTTTGGAAATTGATGGAACGCTTGGAAGCTTGAAGCTTGATCAAGGCTATCAACTTTCGATCACAAACAAGAAGGGCACATCACATATTGATGTGTCGCCGCCACTGCTAAATTGGGCATCAAAGCCATGGCACAATATTCAAGAGAGCGTTTTGAACATTCAACAACACTGGATCGATTGTTTAAAAAATAACCGCGAGCCACAAACCTCGGGCAGCGATAATTTGAAAACATTTGCGCTTGTCGAAGCCGCATATCAAAGTGCCACCACTGGCCAAACCATTCAGATTGCGGATTTATTAACTTCATGAACAGCTTTATAAAACTAACATATCGCATTGAAACAGCAGGAAATATTGAGGCTCTTGCGGCCAAGATTGCCAGCGATCAATCAACCGGAACCTTCGTATCCCTTGCCGCTGAAACCGAAGAATTAAAAAACCGCGTGGCCGCGCGCGTGGTGGCAATTCGCAATTTACCTTCAACCAACACGCCGTCATTTCCAACTGATGAGAGCGGCCCATTCCACCGCGCCGACGTCGATATTGATTTTCCATTTGAAGCAATCGGCACAGATCTTTCAGCATTGATGACCATCGCCATTGGTGGTGTCTATTCAATCAAAGGCCTATCAGGCATTCGCATCGTCAGCATGAAACTCACGGAAGAATTTCGCGGCGCATATTTAGGCCCACAATTTGGATTATCAGGCTCGCGCAAATTGACCGGCGTCTATGATCGCCCAATCATCGGCACCATCATCAAACCCGCACTTGGACTGCGCCCGCATGAGACGGCAACGCTCGTGAACGAAGTCGTCGAAGCTGATGTTGATTTTGTG
>JAYWFC010000033.1:0-6512 GCA_043778995.1 Aestuariivirga sp. | reverse complement strand
CCTTCCTTGATCAGGCCCATGGCAATACCGGCCACAGGCGATTTCAAAGGCACACCAGCATCCATCAATGCGAGCGATGCGCCGCACACGGAAGCCATAGATGATGAACCGTTTGACTCAGTGATTTCAGACACAACACGCATGGTGTAAGGGAACTCATCAGCCGATGGCAACATCGGGTGAATGGCGCGCCACGCCAATTTGCCATGGCCAATTTCGCGGCGGCCAGTGGCGCCCATGCGGCCAACTTCACCAACCGAATAGGGAGGAAAGTTGTAATGCAGCAAGAACTTGGCTTTGAACATGCCGTCCAAGCTGTCCACATATTGCTCATCTTCGCCGGTGCCCAGTGTGGTTACAACCAACGCCTGAGTTTCACCACGGGTGAACAAGGCTGAACCATGGGTGCGTGGCAGAACTGAAGCTTCTGCAACAATGGCGCGAACGGTTTTTGTGTTGCGGCCATCAATACGAAGGCCCGTATCCAAAATGGCATTGCGCACCACATCTTTTTCAAGATGTTTGAAAGCATCTGCCACTTTTTGGGATGATGGGGCTTTTGCATCTTCTGCATCTACCAATGATTCCATGATCTTTTCTTTGACCTTGGCCACTGCGTCTTGACGATCTTCTTTTTTCACGATCGCATAGGCAGAGCGAACACCTTTTTCGCCAGCCTTCTTCACGGCCTTGTAGAGTTTTTCTTCATCGGGCGGTGTGAAATCACGGGGGGCACGTGAAGAGCGTTCAGCCAAACGGATGATGGCCTCGATCACCGGTTGGAACCCTGCTTGGCCAAACATTACTGCGGCCAGCATTTTTTCTTCGGACAATTCTTTGGCTTCAGATTCAACCATCAAAACAGCATCGTGTGTGCCAGCAACCACCAGATCAAGGTCTGATGTTTTCATTTCTTCAACGGTTGGATTGAGAACAAATTCGCCATTGATCAAGCCAACGCGGGATGCGCCAACCGGGCCCATGAACGGAATGCCAGACAATGTGAGTGCTGCAGAGCAAGCGACCATGGCCACCATGTCTGAATCGTTTTCCATGTCGTAAGAAAGCACAGTTGCCACCACTTGGGTTTCAACGCGGAAGCCTTCGGGGAACAGTGGGCGGATGGGTCGATCAATCAGACGCGAAACCAATGTTTCTTTTTCTGATGGGCGGCCTTCACGCTTAAAGTAACCGCCAGGAATTTTGCCCGCGGCATAGGTTTTTTCTTGGTAATTTACAGTAAGCGGGAAAAAGTCAATTCCAGGCTTTTCTGAACGGGCCGCAACGGCTGTGCCCAGAACTGTGGTTTCGCCATAAGTAACCAGAATGGCTGCATCAGCTTGGCGGGCAATGCGCCCGGTTTCGATGCGAAGGGTGCGACCACCCCATTGAATTTCTTCAACGTCAATGTTGAACATCGTATATCTTCCTTATTGTCCTGCTCCGCCACTTTGCTCACCAACCTCTGGACGGAATCCCCTTTGGACAGGTGATCATGGCCCTATTGCCATAACCAATTCCGGGGACGCGGGCGGCTTCTCGGTGATCCGCCCACTCATATGTTCGATTTTAACGCCCTCCCCACGACAGGGAAGGCGTTAAATTTTTAGCGGCGGATATCGAGGCGCTTGATCAGCGATTGATAACGGGCTTCATCCTTGCTCTTTAAATAATCGAGCAAGCTACGGCGCGCAGCCACCATCTTCAAAAGACCACGACGGGAATGATTGTCCTTTTTGTGGGTCTTGAAATGTTCAGTCAGATACACAATGCGTGTGGTGAGAATTGCTACCTGAACTTCAGGTGAGCCTGTATCGCCAGCTTTGGTCGCATATTCTTTAACGAGAGCTACTTTGCCCTCTGCAGTCATGGTCATGTCTATTCTCCGGACATCGGGTTAAAGATTGAATAGTCTTTTGGTTTTCAATGAACCTTGGTTGATTTCGCAAATCCCTAAGGGTTTGCCATCATGGTTCACCAGAACTGCTTCGCAACTGATGGGGGCGTTGGCCCCACGTAGCAAAACCGATTGGCCTTGCCGCAATTTTGCAGCGTCCTGATCCATTACGGCCAGTGCCGGGATGCCGTCCAGCACGGTCACAATAGAATGAAGTGCCCCTTGCAGCGCATCCTCATGGGCGGGCTTATGGCGCAATTCCTCTAAGGTTTCCAGCGAAATCATGTGGCTTTCGTTAAAAGGCCCCACGCGCGTTCGGCGCAACACGGTGACATGGGCCAAGCAACCCAGTTTGCGGCCCATATCGCGGGCAAGGCTTCGAATATAGGTGCCCTTGCCGCAGATCACCTCAAAATCAGCATATTTGGGGCCTACTGAAATAAGTTTAAGGCCATCAATGCGCACGCGCCGAAGCTGCATTTCGGGCGCATTGCCAGCACGCGCCATATCATAAGCGCGCTGGCCATCAATTTTAATCGCCGAATAAGCCGGAGGTGCCTGCATAATATCGCCAGAAAAGTAGGATAATATCGCATCTATAGAATCTGGTGTAGGTAAAAGGTCGGATTTTGCGACAATTTCGCCTTCTAAATCATCTGTTGAAGTTTCTGCGCCCCATTGAACACGAAAGTGATAGGTTTTTTGGCCATCCATGGCCCATTGTACGGTTTTGGTGGCCTCTCCCAATGCAATTGGCAACAAACCAGTGGCCAAAGGATCAAGCGTTCCGCCATGCCCGGCTTTTTCCGCATCAAACAGCCAGCGGATTTTGCCCACGGCTTGGGTTGATGTCATGTTCAATGGCTTATCGAATGCAACCCAACCATGAACGGGAAGCCCACGCTTTTTCAAACTATTCGTCTTTATCTAAATCTTGTCGCACTTCAGGTTTGCGCAAAATCTCATCAATCTTGCCGGCATAATCCAGCGAGGTATCGATGCGAAAGCGAATTTCCGGCACATATTTCATGGCCATTTTCTTGGCCAAAAGCCCACGCATAAATTTACGATTGCGGTTCAGGGCTTCCAGTGCTGGCTGTTCTTTGCCAACCAGCAGGCTTCTCACAAAAGCGGTGGCTATTTTTAAGTCTGGCGATACTTGCACTTCAGCAATGCTGGGGGCCAGTTTGTCGAGCTCTCCATCGCCCACTTCGCCACGGGTTAACATTTCAGCCAAGGCGTGGCGGATCAATTCGCCAGTGCGCAACATGCGTTGGGAAGGAGCAGATTTAGTGGCCATTCTTGTTTTCCATTTTAGCCTCGCCGCGATGGGCGGGAAAAAGAACTATCACTCCAACGTCCGCGCAACCTTCTCGACGCGGAAGCATTCGATCACATCGCCAGCGCGCATGTCTTGATAGCCTTCAAAGGCCATGCCGCATTCTTGGCCACTTTGCACTTCTTTCACTTCGTCCTTGAAGCGCTTCAAGGTTGAAAGTTGGCCTTCGTGAACCACAACGTTGTCGCGGATCAAACGAACCTTGGCGCCGCGTTGCACGTTGCCTTCGGTCACCATACAGCCCGCAACCTTGCCAACCTTGGTGATGTTGAACAGTTCCAAAATTTTGGCGTTGCCCAAGAAAGTTTCGCGCAATTCTGGTGCCAACTTGCCAGCCATGGCCAATTTAATATCATCCACCAGATCATAGATGATGTTGTAATAGCGTATCTCGATGCCCTGTTGTTGGGCCGCATCACGCGCTTGGCTGTTAGCACGAACGTTAAAGCCCAGAACCACAGCGCCTGAAGCAGCGGCAAGCGCCACATCACTTTCAGAAATACCACCCACCGCATAATGCACAACGCGAGAGCGAATTTCTTCATTGCCGATTTTTTCCAAAGCCTGAACGATGGCTTCAGCAGAACCCTGCACGTCAGCCTTCACCAAAATTGGGAATTCTTTGCGGCCGGATTGATTGAGCTGGCTCATCATCTGTTCAAGCGATGAACGAACTGCACCCGTGCCGCGTTTGTCACGGCGTTGGCGTTCACGATAATCGGTGATCTCACGTGCACGCGCTTCAGTTGGAACAACGTCAAAACGGTCGCCCGCTTCTGGCGCTGAATTCAGGCCCAAAACTTCCACAGGAACCGATGGCCCTGCCGTTTTAAGCTGCGCGCCATTGGCATCAACCAAGGCGCGGACTCTGCCCCAAGCAGAACCCGCCACGAAAATATCGCCATGTTTCAATGTGCCGCGCTGTACAAGCACAGTGGCCACAGGCCCACGGCCCTTATCCAATTGTGCTTCAACCACAAGGCCGCCTGCTTCACGATCTGGGTTGGCCTTAAGATTCAGAACTTCGGCTTGCAACAGAATGGTTTCAAGCAGCTTATCAAGGCCTGTGCCCTTCATGGCAGAGACTTCAACATCCAGCGTGTCGCCGCCCATGCTTTCCACCACAATGTCGTGCTGAAGCAAATCGGTGCGCACACGCATGGGGTTTGCCGTGGGCTTATCCATTTTGTTGATGGCCACAATGATGGGAACACCAGCTGCCTTAGCATGGCTGATTGACTCAATGGTTTGTGGCATCACGCCATCATCAGCGGCCACAACAAGAATGGCAATATCAGTGGCTTTGGCACCACGTGCGCGCATGGATGTGAAGGCTTCATGGCCCGGCGTATCAATAAAGGTGACAAGGCCAGAAGCGGTTTTAACCTGGTAAGCGCCGATATGTTGCGTAATGCCGCCGGCTTCGCCAGAAACCACATTGGTTTTGCGAATAGCATCGAGTAGTGAAGTTTTGCCGTGGTCAACGTGGCCCATGATGGTCACAACCGGAGGGCGTGTGACCAGATTTTCATCCAGATCATTTTCGCCATCAAGGCTTTCAACCACGTCAGCATCAGCCACGCGCTTGACCTTGTGGCCCATTTCTTCAGCGATGATCTGGGCTGTATCAGCATCAATCAAATCATTGATGGTGTGCATCTGGCCTTGCTTCATCAGCAACTTGATAATGTCGACAGCGCGTTCAGCCATGCGGTTTGAAAGTTCCTGAATGGTAATGGCTTCAGGAATGATAATTTCGCGGCTGGATTTTTCAGTGGGCTTGGTGAAGCCTTGAGCTTGCTTCTTCAAACGCTCTGTACGACGACGGAAGGCGGCGATCGAACGGCCACGTTCACCTTCATCATCGCCAGACATGGCGTTTTCAACGGTCAACTTGCCACGACGCTTGTCAGCATCAACCTTGGTGCGCGTGGGCACCGGAATTTGAACCGCGCGCTTAATCACCCCGCCAAAGGGGCGAAGGCCCAATTTGGTGCGTGGCTTATCATCATCTTCTTGAACTGGGCGAAGGGTAATGTTTTTTGGTGCCAAACGTTTGGCAGCTTCTTCGGCTTTTTTCTTGCCGTCTTCTTCTTCGCGGTGGCGGGCCTCATCATCAGCCTTGCGCTTGGCCGCGGCTTCGCGTTCCTTGCGGTCAGTTTCATCTTGAATGGCGCGGTGGGCCGCATCTTCAACTTGGCGCTTGCGTTCTTCGGCTTCGCGCACGCGTGAGCCTGCAAGTGCGCGTTCACGGGCCTCACGTTCTTCAGGTGAAAGGGTGCGTAAGACAACGCCGGGGCGTGGTTGGGCTGCCGGTGCCGGGCGTTGGGGCGTTTCAACGCGCGGGGCGGCAACAGGCTGCTGAAATTTCGGCTTATCATCAGCGGCTGGCGTCGTGGTGGCTTCACCAAAACGCTTGCGCTTGGTTTCAACAACCACAGTTTTGGTGCGGCCATGGGCAAAGTTCTGCTTCACCCGCGATTGCTCAATCGCAGGGCGTTTCAGGCTTAATGTGGTGCCGCCGGTGCGGTTGCCTGAATTGTTGGTGTTATCGGTCGTATCGCTCATACTTCGCTTATTCCAAACCCTTGATTTTCAATTTCTCGTACTGCGCGAATCCGCGCATCAAATCCAGTAATTTCTGTGTTTGCCCGCCAAATGACAGGCATGCGTGTACCACATTTTCACGGCCAAAGGCCATATCCAGCTCTGATTGCTCAAACAAATCAAATATAGCGACATTTGCGCCACATTTGCGATCAAGCTTTTCACAGCCATCTGAGGATGCGCCTGCCGCGTGCAGCAAAATTGCAACTTTGCTTCTGGTCAGCGCCTCTTCAACCTTCATAAAGCCTGAAGTGGCTAAACCAGCTTTGCGTGACAGAGATATGGCGCTTAACATCTCTGCCCGCAAGAGGGTGCTGACCAGATCCACCAACTCTGGCTCGGCCTTGGCGACTTTACCAAAACCCTTGGCAAAAAGCTGGCGTTTGATGGCCGTGGCCAAAGCTTCTTTGTCTTTCGAAACCCAAACTCCCCTTCCGGGAAGTTTGCGCTTCAAATCTGGCACCACCACGCCATCTGGCGAAAGCGCAAAGCGAATAAGCTCAGAATCAGATTTTGCAACCCGGCTGACAATGCATGTCCGCTCTGGCACTTGGTCTTGTTCTTCCAACTGGCCTTATGCCTCGGCCTCTGGGGCTGCTTCTTCGGCCACAGGCGCTTCAATCCAACCCAAAGTTACACGGGCATTCATAATCAGCTCTTGGGCTTCAG
>JAYWFC010000032.1:0-17405 GCA_043778995.1 Aestuariivirga sp. | reverse complement strand
GGCGCGCCCGAAAGGATTCGAACCTCTGACCCCTAGATTCGTAGTCTAGTGCTCTGATCCAGCTGAGCTACGGGCGCTTTCCGACGGTGTGGATAGTTGAAGCGGGCAGCCAACGCAAGGGTGGTTTTAAATATAATTTATGGTGCGGGTCTGTCGGGTAAAGTTAATTCTAAAATCGTGCCTTTTTCAGATGTTTCTGCCACGCGGATGCTTCCGCCATGGGCTTTTAAAAGTTCAGCTGAAATTGCAAGGCCAAGGCCGGTTCCTCCACTTCGCGCTGCAGTTTGAAACGCCTCAAACATTTTGTTGCGAATAACCGGTGGAATGCCCGGGCCAGAATCTTTGATCGTGATGTGCAACACGCCAACTTCTCGCGCAGCGCTGATGCGAATTTCATCACCCGTTGCGGGCCGTGCTTCAATGGCTTGAATTGCATTACGCGTAAGATTTGTCAGTATACGGATCAATTGTTCTCGATCTGCATCAGCTTTGATAGTGCGCGGCACATCATCGACCAATGCAATGGCATCACCTGCTTGAAAGCGCAACGTTTCGAAAACGTCTTCAATAATGTCGTGCAGCATTAATATTTCACGCCGTGGTGGCAATTCTTGCGCGCGGCCATAAGTGAGCGTTTGGTTCAAAAATAGAATTGCGCGGTCGAGTGAGGTGATGAGTTTGGGTGCAAAGCGTTGCACGGTTGGATCTTTCACGCTGCCCAAGCGATCAGAAATTAATTGCGCTGAAGTGAGCATGTTGCGCAAATCATGGCTCACTTTGCTCACAGCCAACCCCAACGCGGCAAGCCTGGTTTTTTGTTGCAGTAAGCCTTGAAGCTGAACCTGCATGGCGTTGAGTTCGTGTTCTGCAATGCCAATCTCATCACTGCGCATGGTGGGAGATATAACCCGCGCGGGGTCTTCTGGTCGATCCGCAAAGTGCATCATATTGTCTGAGATACGTCGCATGGGCTTTACCAATACGCGATTGAGGGCTGCAAAAATTAAACCAGCAACAATGAACGACAATACAATCGAAAGCCCCAAAATGCGCAACCCATAGCTTAACATCGCATCGCGCAAGGGCCATTCGTGCAGCGCGATTTCAATGGTGTTGCCTGTCATGGCGGGGGGTTTATCAATAACGCTGATGAGACGATCGCTCTGCATGAACATCACGTTTAACGCAGGCAAAACCGTTGTGTAATACTGACCGCCACGCAGATCAAAAGTTTCTTCAACCATGCCCGGGTGATCGCCACGTAAAACCAATTGTCTTTTATCGCCGCGCATCACTGAAACAGCCTCAACACCGGCACCGCGCAAGATGGTGGAACGCAAATCCGCGTCAACAATTTGGCCAGGCGCTGCTTCTGCGGCCAGTGCTGCAATTTCAGCCTGCGCAATGTGAGTCTTCAACCATTGAACGCGAAAGTTTGCGATCGATGGCAAGAAAATCAAAATTTCACCCAGCATCACAAAAACAATTGTGAGCAAAAGCACTTTGCCCGAAAGCCCAGCAAGCGGCAGCCGTTTTGGAACATCAACCATGGGTGTGATTTAGCCGAAGATTTTCAGAAGACCTAGCAACTTGCGCAGCCAAGGCGCTTGCGCAATGCCAGCATAATTTGTAATTGCTGCGCGCTTGCCAATTTCGCTTAACGTTGGATAAGGCAAAACCAAATTGGCAAAAGCAGATATTTTTATTTTATTCGTAACCGCCAACACAAATGGCGCAATCAATTCGCCAGCAGATGGCCCCACGATGCTGGCACCCACAATAACCCCGCCTTTGCCCACCATAACTTTGATCATGCCTTTGGTTTTGCCCATCGTCTGCGCGCGATCATTTTCAGCAAAATGCCAAGTGAGCGTTTTTGCGGCGTTTCCCAGAACGCGATGCGCTTCAGCATCACTCAATCCCACATGCGCCAACTCAGGATCTGTATAAGTGACCCACGGAATAATGTCAGTGCGATTTTTCACGGGTAACTTAAAAAATGCATTTCGGATGATAAGGCCCGCATGATAGCCAGCCACATGGGTGAATTGCAGGCCGCCCGCAATATCACCTGCTGCATAAACATTGCGGTTTGTTGTGCGAAGTCCCTTATCCACCGTAATGCCGCGTTTAGTATAGGCAATTCCGCCAGCCTCTAAATTCAAGCCTTCGATGTTTGGAGCGCGCCCTGCGGCCACCAAAAGATGTGATCCTTCGATCATTTCTCCACTGGCCAAGAAGATTTGAAAATTCAATTTATTCATTTTAACATTGGTGATGGCGGTGTTTTCGCGGATGGATATTCCGTCATCCATCAAAGAATCGATCACAATTTTTGCGAGGTCAAGATCATCTTTGCTCAAAACTTTTGCGGCTTCAAGCACGGTAACATCACAGCCCAAACGACGATGCGCCTGCGCCATTTCCATGCCAATGGGGCCGCCGCCGATGATGATGAGATGCTTTGGTAAAACACGATTTTTGAAAAGTGTTTCATTGGTCAGAAAGGGCACATCTTTCAATCCAGGAATGGGCGGAATTGCAGCGCGTGAGCCGGTGGCAATAACAATCTTGCGTGCTTGATAGGTTTTACCTTCTGCTTCTAAAATCTGTGCACTGATGAATTTAGCATGGGCTTTAACAACATGCACACCAAGGCCTTCAAATCGTTCAACGCTGTCATGCGGCGCTATTTTTGCAATGACAGATGAGACATGGTCCATCACTTTTGCATAATCAACAACAGGCGTAACAGCGGCAATTCCAAATGGTGCTGATGTTCTTTGCGCATGGGCATATTTTGCGGCGGCAATGAGTGACTTTGAGGGAACGCAGCCTGAATTCAAACAATCCCCGCCCATTTCGCTTTTTTCAAATAGAACAACCTTCTCGCCAAACTGTGCAGCAGCGGCGGCCAAAGAAAGGCCAGCTGAGCCGCCGCCTATGATGGCCAGATCAAAAATCATGAAAAAGCTTTCCATTTCTTAATGGCCACTGGAATGAGTGATATCAATCCAAGTGCTGCAAAGGCCCACAGCAATTGTGGCGTGATGATTGCTGTTGTGGATAATTCATAAGGGCAATTTTGTGCTCCATTATGAAGAACGCAAGCATCATGTGAAAACTGCTGCGCCTCAATGACACTGCCAAACCCGCGGCCAAGCCACGCGAACGCATATGAGCCGGGAATGATGCCAAGCAATGTTCCAAGCGCAAATGTGCGCAATGTCATCTTTGTCAAACCCGCCACTGCGTTCACTGCAAAAAATGGAAATGCCGGAACCAGGCGCAAAAACAACAGATAATTAAAGCCGTCTTTTTCAAAGCCGCCTGAAAGCTTTTGAACAAATGGCCCTGCACGATCTGCAATCACTTTGCCCAAAGAAGTTTGGACAATTTTAAACACAACAATAGCACCCAACGTTGCCGCAACAACGGTGATCGGCGCGCTGAGTGCCCAACCAAAAATAAATCCACCGAGAATGCTCAGAATGCCTGCACCTGGAAACGACAAAGCGACAACAACGAAATATGCACCAGTGTAGATCAACAAGGCCAAGAACAAATGCTCTGCCACATAGGAATGGAGCACTGCTTGGTTTTCGGCGATGCTTTGCAAGCTGAAATAATGTTGCAAGCCCAGCACATAACCAACCGCCGTCAAAACGGCCAAGCCAAACAAGGGCAGCCAGCGTTGGAGATTGAAATGCAAATGAGTTACTGCGCCGTCAATTTTCATACCACGAGACATGGCGGGTTTTGCAGGATGTGAAAAGGGGGTGTAACAGCCTCGTGATAAGGGTTTAGCTGGCGTGTGCTTTGCGTGAATTGAAAAGTATCCACCTCGAAAGTTGACAATGGGCTGAGATTTGCCCATAAGCGGGCCAATTATTGCTAAACCTTCGTTTTCCGCATCTTTTTGGGCATTTTTTATCGCCTGAAATCTTTGAAAAATCAAAGGCTTGTGGAAAACATCTTTGAATACGGAGTTCTAACGTGAAACGCACTTATCAACCGTCTAAACTTGTTCGCAAGCGTCGCCATGGCTTTCGTTCGCGCATGTCCACGGTTGGCGGACGTAACGTTATTCGCCGTCGTCGCGCTGCGGGCCGCAAGCGGCTCTCGGCCTAATCGATTAATTTTATGCAGCGCATGACGCGGAGGCAGGATTTTATTGCCGCCGCCAAAGGCATTTCTCAAGCCATGCCTGGATTTGTGCTTCAACTGCGTTTGCGTGAAGATGAAGCCCCGGCCCGGGTTGGTTTTACCTGCACCAAAAAATTAGGCAATGCTGTGGTGCGAAACCGCATCAAGCGCCGTTTGCGCGAAATTGCCCGTCTAAGTTTAGGCGAAGTTGCCAAACCATCTTTTGACTATGTTTTGGTTGGTCGCAGCGCTGGGCAAACCCGCGCATTTGAAATTCTTAAAAGTGATCTTATATCTGCGGTGGCAAGGCTTCACGCCAAGGCCGCCCCTCAAGTGGAAATGTTAATGAGCCAGCCGCAACAACCGCAAATCGATCCTAAAAATATGATCTTGGCCATCGTGCTGTCGATGCTGATCGTGTTTGGTTGGCAATATTATTATGCAGGCCCCGCTGCCGAAAAAGCCAAGCAGCAAGAGGTGGCGCAACAGGCCACAGCACAGCTGCCCTCAACGGCCGCTGCATCCACAATCGAAGATGTAAAAACCGTTCTGGCCAAAACCAAGCGCGTTCAAATTCAAACCAAGGAGCTGACTGGTTCGATCAATCTCACTGGCGCACAAATTGATGACTTGCGCTTGAATGATTATCGCGAAACGATTGATCCAAAAAGCGACATTGTGACACTTTTGAAGCCATCGGGCACAGCCAATGCGTATTTTGTAGAGCAAGGTTTTGTGGGGCCGGAAGGTAGCACGGTGAAATTGCCCGATGCTAAAACCGAGTGGCAAGCGCGTGAGGGTGCTGTTCTCACCGCAGAAAAACCTTTGACCCTGACATGGGACAATGGCGCGGGGTTGAAGTTTGAACGTTTGATTTCAGTCAGCGACCAATATTTGTTTGATGTTAAGCAAACTGTTTCAAACACCACATCAGCGCCTGTGACGGTTATTCCTTTTGCGCGCGTGCAACGCCAAGATACGCCCAACATCTCGGGCTTCTGGGTTTTTTATGAAGGCCCGTTGGGCGTTCAAAAAGGCTTGGAAGAGCACAAATATTCGGCCTTGAAAAAAGATCCTGATGTACCCGTTTCAATTCCTTCGACGGGCGGCTGGCTTGGCTTTACTGATAAATATTGGGCCACGATGGTGATCCCCGATCAAAAAACAAAAGTTCAAAACACCTATCGCTTTGTAAAAATTCCGGGTCGTGATGCTTATCAAACCGATTATTTGTCTGATGATGCAATATCAGTTCCGGCAGGCGGCAGTGCTGTTTATGAAGAGCATGTTTACGCTGGCGCAAAGATCGTCAGCCTGATCAATTCGATTTATGCAAAATATGGCTTCACGCAATTTGATTTGATGATCGATTGGGGCTGGTTCTGGTTCATTGCCCAGCCGATGTATAAGCTTTTGAGCTTTGTTCATTCCATCGTTGGAAACTTCGGCGTTGCCATTCTGTTGGTTACAGTTTTGGTGAAGGCCGCCGTGTTCCCCTTGGCCAATAAATCTTATGCCTCAATGAGCAAGATGAAGAAGCTCAAGCCTGAAATGGATGCCATCAAAGCGCGCAATCCAGATGATAAGGCCAAGCAACAACAAGAAACCATGGATCTCTATAAGCGCGAAAAGGTGAACCCCATGGCGGGTTGCTTGCCCATGTTTGTGCAAATTCCTGTGTTCTTCTCGCTGTATAAAGTTATTTTGACAACGATTGAATTGCGCCACGCGCCATTCTTTGGATGGATTCAAGATCTATCTGCGCCAGACCCAACCAACGTGTTCACGGCCTTTGGCCTTATCCCGTGGTCACCTCCACATCTATTGATGATTGGCTTTTGGCCACTGCTGATGGGCATTACCATGTGGGTGCAAATGCGTTTGAACCCAGCCCCACCAGACCCAGTGCAAGCCCAAATGTTCAATTGGATGCCGGTTATTTTCACGTTCTCGCTTGGCACATTCCCTGCAGGCCTTGTGATCTATTGGGCGTGGAGCAATTTGCTTTCCATCATTCAACAAAGCTATATCATGAGCAAACACGGGACCGATTTTAACTTGTTCGGAAATATCCGTGATTCAATTCCGGGCTTGAAAAAGAAGCCGACAAGCGCGTGATCGAATTTTCCTCGGAGCAACTTCTTGCTGGAAGGCAATTGCTCAATGGCACAGCCAAATTTCGCATGGGCGTGGCCAAGCTTGAACAATTGCCACCGGTTGATCGTGTTGAGATTGCTTTTGCCGGCAGATCAAATGTGGGAAAGTCTTCGCTTCTCAATGCTGTCACAGGAGTGAACGGCTTGGCCCGCGCATCCAACACACCGGGCCGCACGCGTGAATTGAATTTCTTTGACGTGGAAAACCAGGTCGTTCTGGTCGACATGCCAGGCTATGGCTTTGCCAAGGCTTCCAAAAAAGATGTGCGCCAATGGCAGGGCGTGTTGAAAGGTTATTTGCGCGGGCGCGTTGGCCTCACCCGCGCATTTGTTTTAATCGACGCGCGCCATGGCGTGATGACTCATGATATCGAAATGTTCGATATGTTGGGCGATGCCGCTGTGGCCTATCAATTGATCATCACCAAATGTGATAAAATCAATAAGCATGAGTTGGCGGAATTGGAAGCCGAAACCCTTGGCCATTTGAAAAAGCGGGCCGCAGCAATTCAAAATATTCATCTAACATCAGCTGAAAAAAACTTCGGCATAGATCAACTCAGAGCCGAGATTGCTGGCCTTGTGATCTAGTTTGCCACTTTTGTAAATTCAATCGTGGCTTGATCGCCTGAATCTGGATCTACAAAATCTACATCCAACACGTCGCCGCCATCTTTCACTGCTTGCACCTGAAGATCAACTTCGTTGCCATCAGCATCATAAAGCGCAATCGTATCGCCAACATTGAAAACTGTTGCATCATCAACTGTCAAGCTATCGCCTGAATCCATATTCACCCCAGCCATCGCAAAGGCGGGTGAGGCGACCAGCAAAGCAGCCAAAACGAAAAACGAAAAACGCATGATGATGTCTGTCCTGTTTAATTTTCAGCATATTTCATAATTTTCGTGCCCAACACAAATGAATTTCTTCTCATATTCACACAGCTTTTCTGAGCAGGCCAACAACGCCAGACAGGCAGCTGAATTAAATGTAACGATAGACAGTGCGCTCGCAGCGGTTTATCGGTAACGTTCTCTAAAACAAAGTGCCCGATCAAGAGGCGCTTCAACACTATAAACGCTTGAGGGAGCAAACCACATGTCAACCACTTCCATGTCCAAATCTGGGCAGGGGCTTTCGCAGAATGAGAGATTTGTCATTCTGGCCTCGTCCACCGGCACCATTTTTGAATGGTATGATTTTTATCTTTACGCAACGCTGACGCCGTTTTTCGCGGCTTTCTTTTTTCCGCCGGGCAATGACACGTGGGCTCTGCTCGGGGCCTTGGGTGCTTATGCAGCAGGCTTCTTGGTGCGCCCGTTTGGTGCGCTGTTCTTTGGCCGTTTGGGCGATTTGGTGGGCCGCAAATATACATTCTTGGTCACCATCATGGTTATGGGTTTTTCGACCTTTCTGGTTGGCTGTTTGCCTTCCTATGAAAAGATTGGAGCTTTGGCCCCCATTTTGTTGCTGATCATTCGTTTAACGCAAGGTTTGGCCTTGGGCGGTGAATATGGTGGTGCTGCAACTTATGTGGCCGAACATGCACAAAATGGCCGGCGTGGTTATTCCACCAGCTGGATTCAAACCACAGCCACGATCGGCTTTTTCTTGTCGTTGTTGGTGATCGGTGGCCTGCGTTGGTTCACCGATCCGGCCTGGTTTAAAGACGGCACAGGCGGCATCATTGCTGGTTGGCGTATTCCATTCTTGGCTTCCATTGTGCTTCTGGCCTTCTCGGTTTGGATTCGGATGAAGCTGAATGAATCACCCGTGTTCCAGAAGATGAAAGATGAAGGCCGCGGTTCGGCAACTCCAATTCGTGATTCATTTTTCAAATATCCAAATAATAAATACGCATTGTTGGCCCTTTTGGGTGCCACAATGGGCCAAGGCGTTGTGTGGTATACCGCACAATTTTATGCGCTTTTCTTTATCAATGGCCCGCTGAAGGCTGATTGGTGGGTAGGCTATATCGTGGTTGGTGTTGCAGTTCTATTGGCAACGCCGCTGTTTGTTTTCTTCGGTGGCCTGTCTGACAAGATTGGCCGTTTGCGGATCATTTTGGCAGGCTGTGCTTTAGCGGCAGTATTATATTTGCCGTCAACCGGCATGTCACTGTTTCACATGTTGTCTCGCGCTGTAAACCCAGAACTTGCGGCATTTAACGATACTTCCATTTCTAAATTGGTGGTCACGGCTGATCCGGCGCAATGCCATTTCACTATCTTCCCTATCAAGGGTTGGACCACTGAAGGTGATTGTGACAAAGCCAAAGCTATTCTGACATCAAACGGCATTGCGTTTACCTCGGCTTATGCTGCTACGGGTTCAAAGGTTACCCTTAACAATGGCACAACCACTGTTGAAGGTGCCTCGCCCTATGCTTGGCAAAAGGCTTTGGCTGACGCTGGCTATCCACATTTCAAAGTGGCCGAGTCTGATGTGGCGTTAACCAAGGAACAATCTGATGCTTTGATTAAGGCCCAAACTGATAAGGTTGCGGCAGACATCACCAAGATTGTGAACGATGCGCGCAAGGCAGCAGACCCTGCTGCAAAACCACTGGCCGCCACCAACAGCATTGCAGCCCCCGTGGTTGCTGCTGATGGCAAGGCCACGGTTCATGTGGGCGAAATTAAAACCTCAACCGCAAAACCATTGAGCACGGCCCAATATATTCAAGCCATTCTTGTTGTGTTTGTGATGATGGTTTTGACCACAATGGTTTATGGCCCGATTGCCGCCTTCTTGGTGGAAATGTTCCCATCCAAAGTGCGCTATACCTCTATGTCGCTGCCCTATCATATTGGCAACGGTTGGTTCGGCGGCATGTTGCCTTTGTTTGCCACAGCCTATGTGGCCTATACGGGCAACGTGTTTGCAGGGCTGTGGTATCCTGTAATATTTGCTGCAATTACCGTCGTGGTTGGCTTCATCTTCCTGAAAGAAACCAAGGACGTTGATATTTCAAAAACCTAAAAAGAAACATCGAAAAGAAAAGCCCTACAAGAAATTGTGGGGCTTTTATTTTGGCGCAGGCCCGGTCGAACCGCGCACGATCAAATCAACATTCCATAATTCATGGGGCACTTCACTTTCAGGATTTTCAATGCGCTCCAACAATAATTCCGCAACGCGGCTTCCGGCGGCGCGAATGGATGAACTGGTTGTTGTAAGCGCCGGCACTAGGCCATCAGCATTTAAAAAGGGCAATCCGTCATCATGGGCAATCATGGAGAGATCTTTGCCCACCACCAAACCCAGCTCATTGGCAGCGCGCATGGCACCCCACACCATCAACATCGATGAAAGTATCAAAGCTGTGGGCGCATCAGGCAATTGCAAAATGCGTTTGGTTTGGCGATAACCATTTTCTTCCGTCATCAAACCGCTGAAGCTGATGGTGTCATCAATCGCTATCCCCTTGTCGCGCAGTGCGGTTTCATATCCTTGCCGCCTATGAAATGCGAAGGTTAGCGTTTCCATTCCGTTGATAAGTCCAATGCGCCGATGGCCAAAATCGGTCAGCAATTTTGTGGCCTTGTGAAACGCGCCGCGATTATCAATATCAAGCCAAGGATAGGTGCTTTCTGCATCACCAGTGCGACCATGCACGATGTATGGCAGTTTCAGTTCATTCAACAATGCAATGCGCGGGTCGTCGAGGTGGCTGCCTTGCACCACCACACCGTCTACGGCACCGCCTTCAGCATAACGCCGATAGACCGACATTTCATCTTCTTGGCCCCCAGCGTGAAGCAAGGTTTCAAACCCTTGGCTGGTATAAACATCAGCAGCGCCCGCCACGAAATCTGAAAACAATGGATCAATCATCACCGTGCGATCAGCCGGAAAAACATAGCCAATGGCATGGGCCCGGCCAGTGGCCAGCCGCCTAGCATGCGCGTTGGGCCGATAGCCCAACCGATTGGCTTCATCAGCCACGCGCCTTCTCGTGGCTTTGCCCACCTCTGGATAGCCATTCAAAGCACGGCTTACCGTTGTTTGGGAAAGATTGAGATGATGTGCCAATTCTTTGAGATTCATCGGGAATTTCTCATAGTTTATCCAAAGCGCTTTCAATTTTAGCCAAATTCAACACGCCTAAAACTATGGTAAGTTCCGGCCAATATGCAAGAACTATCCTATTTTAAACATTTTTCTTGACGTTTATTTACAATCTGTTAGTTCTCAAATCCTCAAAGCGGTTTGGGAAAGTTTGATGGATCAAAATTCAAACATCCTGCACTGTTTGTTCTGGGAGGAACATCTAATCGTGCTGGCATTGAGTTTGCAAGCACCCCCTTTTGCGCCTCCTATCGAGAAGACTTGAAACCCTCTGGAGGAAGACCAATGAAATTTAAATCAATGCTCGCTGTGGCCGCCCTTGGCATCAGCTTTATGGCCGCACATGCCGTTGCTGCCGATCTTAAATACAAGCCCGGCGAAGACAAGAAATTCACATGGTCTAACCTTGATGATTTGAAAAAGGTTGACCTTAAGGGTGAAACCCTGACGATTTTTGGACCATGGCGCGGCGATGATGAAAAGCACATTCAAGTGGTTCTGGATTATTTCCGTGAAGCCACTGGCGCAGATGTAAAATATTCATCTTCGGAAAATTATGAACAACAGGTTGTTATCGACACATCTGCTGGCAGCCCTGCCAACATTTCAGTGTTGCCACAACCAGGCCTGATTGCAGATCTGGCCGCTAAAGGCTTGCTCAGCCCATTGACCGCTGACGACGCCAAATGGATGGTCGACAATTACGGCGCTGGCCAATCATGGGTTGATCTGGGCACCTCCAAAGGCAAAGACGGAGCCAAGAATTTCTATGGCTTCTCCTATAAGACAGACGTGAAGAGCCTTGTTTGGTATAGCCCAGAAAACTTCAAAGCTGCTGGTTATAAAGTTCCAGAAACCATGGAAGACTTGATTGCCCTTTCCGACAAGATCGTGAAAGATGGTGGCAAGCCATGGTGCATTGGGTTGGGTTCAGGTGGTGCCACAGGCTGGCCTGCAACGGACTGGATTGAAGACATTATGTTGCGCACACAAAAGCCAGAAGTTTATGATGGCTGGGTGAACAACTCTGTGAAGTTCAACGATCCTGCAGTGATCAATGCTTTGGACATCTTTGCTGGCTTTGCCAAGAATGATGCTTATGTTGATGGCGGCCACGCTGGTGTTGCATCTATCGACTTCCGTGACAGCCCGAAGGGTCTCTTCTCAACGCCGCCAAAGTGCTACATGCACCATCAGGCATCGTTCATTCCGTCCTTCTTCCCTGAAGGCACAAAAATGGGCAAAGATGTAGACTTCTTCTACATGCCAACTTTCGCTTCCAAGCCAGAACTTGGTAAGCCTGTGTTGGGTGCTGGCACATTGTTCACCATCACGAAAGATTCAAAATCTGCGCGCGCCTTCATCGACTTCTTGAAGTTGCCGTTGGCACACGAAATCTGGATGGCAGATGGCGGTTTCTTGACCCCGCTCAAGTCAGCCAACCCAGCTGCCTATGCAAGCGATGCTGCCCGCAAGGAAGGCGCCATGATGGCCGCTGCAACAACATTCCGCTTCGACGGTTCAGACATGATGCCTGGCAAAATTGGTGCTGGTGCATTCTGGACTGGCATGGTGGATTTTGTTGGTGGCAAATCCTCAAAAGACACAGCCGATGCTATTCAAAAAGCATGGGATGGTTTGAAGTAATTTCAGGCTTCCTCCTGAGAACGACGACGAGGCTCCGGACCACTCCCGGTCCGGAGCTTCTATTTTTCCAAAATAGAAATTCACACCGGGAGCGGCTCATATGATTGCTCAAGTTCTTTATGCCTTTATCACCGTTGTTCTGGGTGTTGGCGGATGTTTCGGTTACTTTTATGGTGCAAACTGGCTGTTGGATAAAACCTTCCCGGCCAATGCCAACAACGATGCCAGCGCGGTGCGCAATCTGCGCGTACAAGCCAATATCAGGCCGTGGTTGTTTTTGGGCCCAGCTTTGCTGCTGCTCAGCGTCTATTTAATTTTCCCGGTTATACAAACCATCTATCTGTCATTTCATGATCGCGCGGGTGATCAATTTGTGGGTCTGGCCAATTATAAATGGGCCTTCTATGACGACCAATTCCGCCTATCCATTTTCAACAACATCCTCTGGCTTGCTGTTGTGCCTGCCCTTTGCACCTTGATGGGTCTTATCATCGCCGTGCTGACGGATCGTTTGTGGTGGGGCAATTTGGCCAAGAGTTTGATATTCATGCCGCTGGCCATTTCATTCGTGGGTGCCAGCGTCATCTGGAAATTCGTTTATGATTATCGTGGTGCGGGCCAACAACAAATCGGCATTCTGAACGCCATTGTAACCTATTTTGGTGGCGACCCGCAGGTGTGGATTTCGCTTCCGTTTTGGAACAACTTTTTCCTGATGGCCATTTTGGTGTGGATTCAAACGGGCTTTGCAACTGTTATTCTGGCCGCTGCGTTGCGTGGTATTCCTGAAGATACTTTAGAAGCCGCCAACATTGATGGCGCTGGCCCGTTCAAGATTTTCTACCGCATTATGGTGCCACAGATTTACAGCACCATTCTTGTGGTGTGGACCACGATCACCGTTCTTGTGCTCAAAATTTTCGACATCGTTTTGACCATGACAAATAGCCAATGGAACACTTCAGTGCTTGCTAATCTGATGTTCGATTGGATGTTCCGTGGTGGCGGTGACTTTGGCAGGGGTGCGGCCATCGCCATCGTCATCATGGTTGCTGTGCTTCCCATCATGATCTGGAATATTCGCCAAGCCAACAACGAACAGAAGGGGCACTGATAATGTTGAAGAGATTTTCTCTTGAGCCTTCGCGCATTGCGCTTAACATTGCGGTGTTGATTATTATTGCGCTTTGGACGTTTCCTACAGCGGGCCTGCTGATCAGTTCATTGCGCGACAAAAATGATATTGCAGCATCGGGTTGGTGGACCGCGTTGTCCAGCGCAGATGTGGCTAAAAAGGGCCGCTTGAAAGACAAAGCCGATCAAGTTGAAAAAGATGGCAAGTTCACCATCTCTGGCAACGTGTTTGAGGGCGCTGATGGCGTTAGCGGCAAGGTTTCGGCTTTTGGCACTAAGGTGCAGGCGCCGGGCGGCAACCCTGCAGGCACCGTGGCTGCACTGGATAATGGCCAGACCTTGGTGGTGAATGTTGATGGTTCTTATGTGTTAACATCGCCCACTAAATTTACTGACGAAGATAGCGGTGGCCGCGTGTTCTATATCGCATCACAGCCACCACGGTTTACGCTTGAAAATTATCAAACAGTGTTGTTCTCAGAAGGCATTGGGCGTTCGTTTATCAACTCGCTCACTGTCACCATTCCAGCAACCATCATTCCCATTTTGATTGCGGCCTTTGCTGCCTATGCGCTGGCATGGATGAAGCTGCCATTTCGTGGAATAATCATTGCCATCATCGTGGGTCTTTTGGTTGTGCCGCTGCAAATGTCGCTTATTCCGCTGCTCAAACTTTATAACGCGGCAGGCACATTTATGGGGGTTCCATCGAAAACCTATTTAGGGGTGTGGTTGGCCCACACGGGCTTTGGCTTGCCTTTTGCGATCTATTTATTGCGCAGCTACATCGCAGGGCTTCCGAAAGATTTGATTGAATCAGCGCAAATTGATGGCGCCAATGATTTCAAAATTTTCCGACGCGTTGTGTTGCCCTTATGTTTTCCAGCACTTGCTTCCTTTGCCATCTTCCAATTCCTGTGGGTGTGGAATGATTTGCTTGTGGCCATTGTGTTCTTAGGCTCTGGCCCCGACCAACTTGTGCTGACAGGCAAACTTAACGCGCTGTTGGGTTCACGCGGCGGCAACTGGGAAATTCTCACCGCGTCTGCCTTCGTCACCATTATTGTTCCGCTCACTGTGTTCTTTTCATTGCAACGTTATTTTGTGCGCGGCCTTCTCGCCGGCTCAGTTAAGGGAGGCTAATCTTGGCTAATATTAAACTTACCAACATCAATAAATCCTATGGCTCGGCCCAAATTATCAAGGATGTAAGTCTTGATATTAAGTCAGGTGAGTTCATCGTGTTCGTAGGCCCCTCAGGCTGTGGCAAATCAACGTTGCTGCGCTCAATCTCTGGTCTTGATCAAGTCACATCCGGCACGCTGGAAATTGATAATGCCGTGGTCAACGATGTGCCACCCTCCAAGCGCGGCATTGCCATGGTGTTTCAATCCTATGCGCTCTACCCGCATATGAGCGTGTTTGAAAATATTGGCTTTGCCTTGGAAAACCAGGGCCTGCCGCGCGCTGAAATTAAGAAAAAGGTTGAGGCTGTGGGCGAAATGCTTCAGCTCACTTCCTATCTCACACGCTTGCCAAAAGCTCTGTCCGGCGGCCAGCGCCAACGCGTTGCCATTGGTCGCGCGATTGTGCGCGGCGCCAAGGTGTTTCTGTTTGATGAGCCGCTTTCAAACCTTGATGCAGCCCTTCGTGTGCAAATGCGCATGGAAATTGCCAAGCTGAAGCGTGATCTTCCCAACACCACCATGGTTTATGTAACCCATGACCAAGTGGAAGCCATGACAATGGCAGACCGCATTGTGGTGTTGCAAGCAGGCCGCGTGATGCAGGTGGGAACCCCGATGGAACTTTATGAAAGCCCAAACAGCATTTTTGTGGCTGGCTTCATTGGGTCACCCAAAATGAACTTCATCACAGGCGCTCCTGCTCAAAAACTAAAAGCCAAAACCATCGGCGTGCGCCCAGAGCATTTTGAATTCTCGAAAACTGCAACCGATATTTCAGGCACTTTGGATTATACCGAAGTTTTGGGCAGCGACAGTTTTCTCTATGTGTCCACACCAACAGGCATGTTAACGGTGCGTGAACCTGGTCGCACACAATATAAAACCGGGCAAAAACTAAACTTGAAACCCATCGCAGAACACGTCCATCGCTTCGGACAAGACGACAGCCGCCTTAAATAATTTAGGATTTCGAACATGACCATTCGCACGCTCATCTGGCATGAACACCGCCACGAACAAACCAACAAACTTGTCGCCTCGCTTTATCCTGAAGGCATGCATGGCGCCTTGAAAAATGCCTACAAGGGCGACAAAGACTTTGTGGTTGGCCACGCACTTCTGGATGATGACGCTGAACACGGCCTTTCCCAAAAACGTTTGGACGAAACCGACGTGTTGTTGTGGTGGGGCCATGCAGCACACGGCGATGTGAGCGATGTGATTGTTGAACGCGTTGCCAAGCGTGTGTGGGAAGGCATGGGGCTCATTGTTTTACATTCGGGCCATTATTCCAAAATTTTCAAAAAACTCATGGGCACGCCTTGTTCACTAAAATGGCGTGAAGCTGGCGAAAAAGAACGGGTGTGGATTATCAATCCCAATCACCCCATCGCCGCTGGCTTGCCTGAAATGATCGAAATTGAAAACGAAGAAATGTATGGCGAACCCTTCTCGATTCCAGAACCTTTGGAAACGGTGATGATTTCACATTTTGAAGGCGGCGAAGTTTTCCGTTCCGGAGTCACCTATCAGCGTGGTGCCGGCAAAATATTCTATTTCCGCCCCGGCCATGAAGCCTATACCGCCTATCACAATCCACTGGTTTTGAAAGTGATCAAGAACGCCACGCGTTGGGCTTATAACCCGGCAAAGCCTTGGGCAGGCATTCACCCATCACCCAATGTGCCAGCCGACAAAGCGCCAATTCCACTTGAAATCAAAGGCCCGCGCCTGCATGAGGATGGCGAAGAAGGGTTTAGATAATGAAAAAGATTCGTTTGTTGGTTTTGGGCACAGGCGGCATGGCCGCGGCCCATATCAAGCAATTTCAGGCAGACAACCGCGTTGAAGTGACTGGCTGTTCCGATATTGATTTGGCCCGCGCCAAAACATTTGCTGATGCGCATAACATTCCAAACGCTTTTGGCAGCTTGGATGACGCAATCAAGTGGGGCGAATTTGATGCTGCCACAAACGTAACACCTGATTCCATTCACCACCCCACCACCATGAAATTGCTGGCCGCCAAAAAACACGTGCTATGCGAAAAGCCATTGGCGGAGAACTTCAAACTGGCTGATGAAATGGCCACCACCGCTGAAAAAGCTGGTGTGATCAATATGGTCAACCTCACTTATCGTGCGGTGGCTGGCTTGCAAAAAGCCAAACAGATTATTGCTTCAGGCGAAATTGGCGAAGTGCGCCATGTGGAAGCAAGCTATCGCCAAAGCTGGCTGGTGGGCAACCACTGGGGCGCTTGGGATAAGTTGCCCATGTGGCTGTGGCGCTTGTCTGAAAAGCACGGCTCCAAAGGTGTGCTGGGCGATGTTGGCATTCATATTTTAGATTTCACCACCTATGCCATCGGCATGATGCCAACCAGTTTGCAGGCACGGTTGAAAACCTTCCACAAAGCGCCGGGCGATAAAATCGGCGAATACACTTTGGATGCAAATGATTCAGCTTCCATGATCGTCGAATTCGAAAATGGTGCCCAAGGCATCATCCACGCCAGCCGCTTTATGACAGGCTATGGCAACACTTTGAGGCTCAACGTGTTCGGAACCAAAGGCGGCCTAGAAATTCAAAACGACCATGATCTCACAACGCTGCGCGTATGCTCTGGCGAAGACGTCCACACCCAAGCCTGGCGTGACATCGTAAAAACCGAAGCCGAGCCCATGAATTATAAAAAGTTCATCGATGCAATTGTAAGCGGCAAAAACGGCGATCCATCATTTCGCCGCGCCGCTGATTTGCAGAAGATTTTAGATGCCTGCTACAGCGAAGGCGCAAGCCAAGCAGTGAGACTCTAAAAACCATCACCCTTCCCCCGTCGGGGGAGGGGTATAGTGATATGTGGAAGAGTTCCGCTTTTGGGGTTTTTTGCAATTACATGATCCAAATGTGGTCAATGAATAATGCGCTTGGACAAAATAGTATTATAGCTGATTTGGGATAGCCACGGCAGTGGTCAAATCGGAAGCTCCACACGTGATTAAATAAAACCAAGGTGTTAGGAAGTGCTACTGCCAACTGAGATTACATATGCAAACTTATT
>JAYWFC010000031.1:0-6598 GCA_043778995.1 Aestuariivirga sp. | reverse complement strand
CTGCATCAATCGCCTTTTGATACCAAGCCAACATTTGCTGTGAATCCTGTTTCACGCCGTCGCCATCACGATACATATCTCCAAGATTTCGCATGGCGCGGTCGTTGCCTAAAGCCGCCGCTTTCTCCATCAACTCAACGGCTTTCGTTGGGTCTTTGGCAACTTCATCGCCCTCACGATACATTTGGCCTAAATTGTTCATGGCGTCTGAATTGCCAAGAACGATCGCTTTATTATAAAGTTCAACTGCTTTCTTTTTGTCTTTGGCCACACCACTGCCGAGATCATAGGCATAGCCTAAATTTTGAATGCCTTCGTCATTTCCAGCATCAGCCGCTTTTTGAAACCACTCTGCGGCCACTTTCAAATCAACGGGATAGCCATAACCATCACGATGCGCGTAGCCGCAGAAAGCCATGCCAATGGGCAAACCAAGTTCGCCCGATTTGCAACGAAACGTTCCAGACAAATCGAGGTTTTTTTCAACGCCTGTGCCGCGTTCATAAACCGCACCAAGATTGAATTTAGCAACAATATTTCCCTTATCCGAAGCCCGTTTGTAAAATTCAAAAACCTTATCTGGCTTTTGCTTGCCCGCATCCAGCGCACGCGCTGTTTCATATAATATACGCGCGTCATTTGGGTTGCTGTTCAACGCCGCTTCACAAGCCGCAATGGCTTTGGCCGCATCAACTTTCTTATAGTCAACGCCTGGCACATTTTTGGGCCGCGTCACATCAAGGGGGCTTGCGGCCAGCGCATCACATGCCGCCGCATCAGAAGCAGGGTCTGCCCAAGCCGCAGAGGTTTGGTTTGAAAAACCAAGCAACATAGTTACAAGACCCGATGAAATGAAAACTTTCATGCCCGTCTCCCATTACGCCCCTGTAATGTGAGATTGGAGCAGAATTGATCAATTGGTCAAGTGGCAAAAATTATTGCGCCGGAACATTCAACCAAAGATGCAGCCCGATACTCGCCGCATACCCCAGCGCAATTGCGGGCGTCCAACGCAAGTGCCTGAGGAACGTGTAATGCTTGCCGCCAAGCCCCATCATGGCAACGCCAGCGGCAGAGCCGATGGAGAGTAAGCTTCCACCCACGCCCGCAGTCAACGCCATCAACAACCACTGTTCATGGCCCATGCTTGGGTTCATTTGCAGAACTGCATAAACCAAGGGAATGTTATCCAGCAACGCCGATGCAAGGCCAACCGATGTATTGGCCAGCGTTGGCCCCCAAACTGCATAAAGCGATTGGTTCAGAAGTGTAAGCCAGCCAAAAGCGCCAAGCCCTGCCACAGCCATCATCACGCCCAGAAAAAACAACATCGTGTCCCATTCCAAACGCTCGATCGCTTTGAATGAATTGAGAGCAATATCATCATTGCGGCGCAGATTTAAAACATAAGACCATGTTTGCAAAAGCGCTAAGCCCAGAACCATGCCCATTGCGGCAGGCAGGCCCAAGGCGGTTTGAAAATAAACCGCTGCAAAAATGCTGGCCGCAAATAGAATCAAAACACCCGTGGTGCCCACTTTGGGTTTTATCGTGGCTTTAGATTGCGCGGGTTTGCCCTTGGGCAAAGCAAAACTCATCAGTGTTGCAGGGATTAGCCAGTTCAAAAGGGCAGGCAAAAACAAAACGAAGAACGAATAGAAATCCAACTTGCCGCTTTGCCAAATCATCAATGTGGTCGTGTCGCCAAATGGGCTGAATGCGCCGCCGGCGTTTGCCGCCACAACAACGGAAATGCAGCCAAGAGCCATGAACTTTTCAGCGCCTTTGCCAATGGCCAACACCATGGCACCCATGATGAGCACCGTTGTCATATTGGCCAAAACTGAAGACAGAAAAAATGTGGTGATGCCCAACAGCCAAAAGATTTGAACATAACTCAAACCCAAGTTTGAAAGTTTTGAACGCAACACTTCAAACACGCGCCTCTCTTCCAACACATTCACGTAAGTGATGGAAACCAGCAAAAACAAAAACAGCTCGCCGTAAGATTCCAACACATGCGTGGCGGCAAGCGTGGCATCGGCTTGCTTGCCACTGGCGGTGTAGGCCAAGCCCACCAGCAACCAGATGATGGATGCACCCAGCAACATGGGTTTGGATTTGCGAAGGTCAATCGCCTCTTCAAAAAACACCAGCACATAGGCAAGAACAAAAACCGCCAATCCAACCACACCATAAATGGTATGTGTCAGATCAAGCATCAATGGCCTCATCCAGCTCTAGCCATTCGGTTTCAAGCTGTTCCAACTCGGCCGCAAATTTATTGCGCAGCTTGCCATAGTCAGCGGCTTTTTTCGGTTCTTGGGTATAGATCGTATGATCAGCCAATACTTGATCAAGCACTGTTAGTTTTTCGCGAATTTTATCCATCTTGGCATCAAGATCAGCCGTTCGTTTGCGCATAACGGGTGTTATAACTTTTGCAGGCTTTGGTGCCTCTGCCTTTTTTTTGTAAGACGTCCGACCTAGAACCAGATCGGTATAGTCATCCATGTCGCCATCAAACGGTTGCACCGTTCCATCTTTCACAAGCCACAAGCGATCAACTGACGTTTCGATAATGTGCCGGTCATGGCTGATCAAAACCACAGCGCCTTCATAATCATTCAGGGCCAAAATCAAGGCTTCGCGGCTGTCGATATCCAAATGGTTGGTGGGTTCATCCATCACCAAAACATGCGGCGCGTGGAATGTTGCCAACATAAACAACATGCGGGCTTTTTCACCGCCTGACAAAATTGAACATTTGGAATCAGCCAATTGAGCGCCAAAACCAAGGGAACCCAATTTGGCGCGGCGTTTGGAAACCGGCGCATCGGGCATCAGTTCTGAAATATATTCAAAGGGGGTTCTGTCTTCTTCCAGTTCATCAAGCTGGTGCTGTGCAAAATACCCAATGGTCAGCTTGGATGGATGTTTCATTTCGCCCAACATCGGCGCTAACTTACCACACAGCAATTTTGCGAACGTCGATTTGCCATTGCCGTTTGAACCCAGCAAAGCAATGCGATCATCGGGGTCCATGCGCAGTGAAATGTTTTTCAAAATAGGCTTGTCGCCATAACCCACGGCACATTTATCCCAGGCCACGGCAGGCGGTGCCAATGGCTTTTCGGGGTTGGGAAACAGAAATGGCGCAACCTGGCCCTCGGCCATATCGGCAATAGGTTCAAGCTTGGCCAATGCTTTCATGCGGCTTTGCGCTTGGCGCGCTTTGGAAGCTTTGGCTTTAAACCGATCAACAAAAGCCTGCATGTGGGCACGTTGATCATCCTGCTTCTTTTTCATCTTCGAATTCAATGCCTGCTTCTCGCGGCGCTGGCGTTCGAAGTTGTCGTAATTGCCTTGATATAAAGTCAGCTTGAATTGATCGAGGTGCAAAATCGCATCAACCGAAACATTCAACAAATCGCGGTCATGGCTGACCAACAAAATGGTGTGCGGATAATCGCGGATATAACTTTGCAGCCAAATTGTGCCTTCCAAATCCAGATAGTTTGTCGGCTCGTCCAGCAGCAAAACATCAGGCGCGCCAAACAATGCCGCCGCCAAAGCCACGCGCATGCGCCAACCGCCTGAAAGGGCTGAACAGGGGCCGTTCATCGTAGGCTCATCAAAACCTAAGCCTGCCAAAATAACGGCTGCACGAGACTCGGCTGAATAAGCATCAATATCAGCCAGTCGCACTTGAATTTCTGAAATCCGATTGGGGTCAGTGGCGGTTTCCGCTTCCGCCATCAATTGGCTGCGTTCTTTGTCGCCTTCCAACACAACTTCGATGAGGGTTTCAGATCCGCCTGGTGCTTCTTGGGCAACTGTGCCGATGCGGGCATTGCGCGGCACAGATGCGCCACCCGATTCCGTGGCTATTTCACCCAGAATAAGTTTCAACAAGGTGGATTTGCCCGTTCCATTGCGCCCAACCAAGCCCACTTTATGGCCAGCGGGGATAGCAACCGAAGCGCCATCAAGCAAAACCCGACCACCGATGCGATATGTAATATCTGAAATTGTTAACATGGGGCTCAAATAGCGATACATGCTGCAATGCGCAAAGACTTTCCAGTTGACTCAGGCCATGTTGCGTTGCACAAATCATGAATAATGAGGAACGCCCCTCAAAATTGAGTGCATGATGAACGATATGTCCAAGCCTGTGCTGGAAGATACCAGCTATATCGACGAAATAACCGCCATGTTGCGCAATCTTCTGCGCCAGGTAATCAAAGTGCGTGAACCACAGGTTCTGCCCATATTGGATGATGCCAAGGCCGCAACCCACATTCCATCCCATTTGGTTGAACACGCTCTACAAGCCATTGGCATTTGGCTGCAATTGATGAACATTGCCGAAGAAAACGCCGCTATCAGACACAGGCGTGATGTTGAAAAACTCACTGGCCCGGATGATGTTTTAGGCTCACTCAGCCAAGCTTTGGCCCAAGCGGCCAGCAGCGGTGTTTCACCTGAAAAAGTGCAAAGTGTTCTAGATATTCTGGACGTTGGTCCTACCATCACCGCCCACCCGACAGAAGCCAAACGCGTTACGGTTTTGGAAATTCATCGCCGCATTTATTTGAAGCTTTATGAACTTGAAAGCCCGCGTTGGACACCGCGTGAACGCGATGCGCTGCTATTTCAATTGCGCAACGAAATTGATTTGCTGTGGATGACAGGCGAAGTGCGGGCTGAAAAGCCCACCGTTGAAAGCGAAGTGGCCTGGGGCCTGCATTTCTTCCGCGATGCTTTGTTTGATCGCACCACGGCTGTCTGTGATATTTTACAAGCAGGTTTGCTGCGGCATTATCCAGAACTTTCTGCCCGCATAAGGCCGCCACTCAAATTTTCATCGTGGATTGGTGGCGACCGTGATGGCAATCCCTTTGTGACCGTAAGCACCACCAGAAACGCGCTCGCCGCAAATGCGAAGGCATCAGTCGCGCGGCTGGATTCGAAGTTGAAAGATTTGGCACAATTGGTTTCAGTCAGCTCCACTGAAATGCCAATTCCTGAAGCATTTTTCGCTGCCGTGGCCGCACAAGTGGCTTTAACGGGCACTGACAACAGGTTGGTTCGGCGCAACACATCAGAGCCTTTCCGCCAATATTTCAGTGCTTTGCGCGCAAGGTTGAAGGCAGTTTATGAAGCTGTGCCCAAAGCCAAACCCTTGGCCAATGTGGCGGAATTAATTGCGCTGTTGCAAACGGCCGAAGAAGCTTTGGGCGATATGAACGCTGCAGGGTTGGCCGTAAACCTTATTCGCCCTGTGCGCTGGGAAGCCGAAGTTTTTGGCTTTCGCACAGCAAGTTTGGATTTGCGCCAAAACACAACCGTCACCAATCGCGTGTTGGCTGAAATTTGGGGCAAGATGAACCCCGTGGCCAAAGAGCCCGCACCCGAATTGCATTCACCAGCATGGAGCGCTTGGGTACGCGAAGAACTATCCAAGCCCATGGCCTTCGTTCCTCAATTTCGTGATTTGTCGGAAGAGGCAACTGAACTTCTTGGCCTTTTGCACCTGATCCGTGAAACGCTGGATGGGCCAGACCCCAAGGCCATTGGCACATTTATTTTGTCGATGACACAAAACGCCGACGATGTTTTGGGCCTTTATTTATTGGCCAAATATTGTGGCCTGTTCAGCGATCCGGCAAGCCATGAAACTTGCCGCATCCGCGTTGTGCCATTGTTTGAAACGATTGATGATTTGCGCGCAGGCCCTTCCATTATGGAAGACCTGCTGTCGAATGCAATTTTGCGTTCCAGCGTAGCCGCCACTGGCGGATGCCAAGAAATTATGCTGGGCTATTCTGACTCCAACAAAGACGGCGGCTTTTTCTGCGCGTCGTTTGAATTGTTCGAAGCGCAACGCCGGCTTATTCGTGTGGGCGAAAAGGCCAATGTGGCCATCAGCTTTTTCCACGGTCGGGGCGGTTCGGTAAGCCGTGGCGGCGCACCCGCGGGCAGGGCCGTTGCAGCGCAACCTGCAGGCACAGTGGGCGGCCGCATGCGGGTGACAGAACAGGGTGAAGTTGTTTCGTCCAAATTCGCCAATCGCGGCACAGCACAAAACAATTTGGAAACTTTAACCTCAGCAGTTTTGATCCATTCTTTAAAATCGCAAGCAGAACCAGTGCAGCGTTTGAATGCTGAACATCAATCAGCGGTGGAAGACATCGCCAAATTGTCGTTCAAGGCTTATCAAAAATTGGCCCATGATCCTGCCCTCATCACCTATTTTCAACAGTCAAGCCCGGTTGAAGAATTGGCCTTGTTGAAAATTGGTTCGCGTCCATCACGCCGTTTTGGCGCAACGGGCTTAAGCGATTTGCGCGCCATTCCATGGGTTTTTGCGTGGAGCCAAAACCGCCATCTTCTCACCGGTTGGTATGGCCTTGGTTATGCGTTGGATGATTTTGTTTCATCACAAGGCGGCAGTGGTTTAAAACTATTGCGCGAAATGTTTTTAAAGTCGCCAGGATTCCGCTTGGCTATTGACGAAGTTGAAAAATCATTGTTCCTCGCTGATATGGGCGTGGCTGAAAAATATGCCAGCCTTGTGCAAAACCAAAATGAT
>JAYWFC010000030.1:0-6685 GCA_043778995.1 Aestuariivirga sp. | reverse complement strand
ATGGCGTTGTATAAATCTTCCAAAGATTGGCCAGACCAGAATTGATTTTCAAATTTATCATTGGCCGCATTCATTTTGCGAACGGCATAAAATTTTTCGAAAATAATTGTCCAGCACCATAGCGATGCGAGGCCTAAACCGATCATCACAATGAACACGGGCCACGAGGCTTGAAAAAGCAAATGCCAAAGCGAAATATGCGCGCCACCGGCAACCGGTGCTGTCGTCACTTGATCCATGAATCCTATCTTCTCGTCCCAAAGCCTGTGATAGCTCATTCCCCAAAGGGGCTCTCACCAGCAAAATCTGTCAAAACTGCGGCAATTCAAGCCTTTGGCCGAATCACAGCAACGCCAAACATGTTATACATGTGTGTCGGTTGGAAATGGGGTGATATGGTTAAGAGGAGGTTAGCGCCGCAACCAAAGATTGGGGGATGCGTTTGGGCCTGCCGTTGGTGCTGATGAGCACAACAGTGACACTGGCGGTAAACAGATCGACCTTCGCGCATTTGATTGTTTGAAACAATTCAAAGCGCGCGCCCGCCATTTCTTTGAATTCGGTTTCAACCGTCAACTCGTCTTCAAAACGGGCAGGGGCTAAAAAGTTGCAATTCATGCGCCGCACCACGAAGGCATCGCCATTTGCGAACATGGCTTTTTGATCAACACCTTTTTGGCGCAAATAATCACTGCGGGCGCGTTCGCAAAATTTCAGATAATTGGCGTGATAGACAAAGCCAGAAAAATCGGTGTCTTCGTAATTCACACGCATAGAATAATGCAAGGTCATGCCTCATCATCCAGCGGCAACACGCCCTGCATAATTTCTGGGCGGTTTGGCATGGCAAGGCCCAAATGTTTAAACGCATGATGCGTTAACATGCGGCCGCGCGGGGTTCGGTTTAAAAACCCAAGTTGCAGCAAATAACTTTCAACCACGTCTTCAAGCGTGTCTCTTGCTTCGGACAGTGATGCCGCAATTGTGTCTATGCCCACAGGCCCGCCACCAAAATTAAGTGCGATGCATTTCAAATACCGGTGATCAAGCGCATCTAACCCTGCCTCATCAACATCCAATGCTTTCAATGCTTTATCAGCAGATTGTGCAGTGACGGTTGAACTGCCATCCACGCTGGCAAAATCGCGCACACGGCGCAACAGGCGGCCTGCAATGCGTGGCGTTCCGCGCGAACGTTTGGCAATTTCATGGGCACCATCTTCTGTGATAGACAATTGCATAATGCGTGCGCCGCGTTGAACAATGTCGAGCAACTCATCAGCATTGTAAAAATCAAGGCGCACAGGAATGCCAAAGCGATCACGCAGCGGCGTTGTCAAAAGGCCTGTTCTGGTAGTGGCGCCAATCAGTGTGAACCTTGCCAAATCAATGCGCACACTTCGTGCCGCGGGGCCTTCGCCGATAATCAGATCAAGTTGAAAATCTTCCATCGCTGGATAGAGCACTTCTTCGACGATGGGGTTCAAGCGATGGATTTCATCGATGAACAAAACATCACGATCTTCCAAGTTCGTCAGCAGTGCTGCCAAATCTCCGGCCTTGGCAATCACAGGGCCAGAGGTGGCTTTGAAATTGACGCCAAGTTCCCGCGCCATAATTTGCGCCAATGTGGTTTTGCCAAGGCCGGGTGGGCCAGCAAACAACACATGATCCAGCGGTTCTTTGCGCGCCTTTGCGGCTTCAATAAACACTGAAAGATTTTCTTTGTTTTTGGTTTGGCCGACAAATTCGGAGAGACGCTGGGGCCGCAAATGTGTGTCCAGCGCGTCTTCCGGTTTTGGTTCATCTGCCAAGATGGGCCTGTTCATGCCAAGGCCAATTCTTTTAATGCGGCGCGAATTAATTTCTCGGCGGGCAGATCAGCGCCACTTTTCTTCAATGCGGCACTCACAGCTTGGGCGGCTTGGCTTTGGCCATAACCCAAATTCACCAAGGCCGAAACTGCATCAGATATGGCAGATGGAGCAGGGCTTGCCATTTCTGCGGCCACTTGGCCCAAGCCTAATTCAACGGCGCTAAATGCTGGCACTTTGTCTTTTAATTCTAAGGCAATGCGTTCAGCCAATTTTTTGCCAACGCCATTGGCGCGGCCAATCATGGCTTTATCTTGCAAGGCAATGGCGCTGGCCAATTCTGTTGGTGTCATAATCGATAATATCGCCAGCGCCACGCGTGCGCCAACGCCTTGAACAGATTGCAACAGCTTGAACCATTCTTTCTCATGCATCGAGGCAAAGCCCACCAGCCTGATATTATCTTGGCTGACCAACATTTCGGTGTGGATTTCAGCAAATTCGCCGACGCCAGCAAGCGAGCCCAAGGTTTTTGCCGAGCAGGAGACAAAATAACAAACGCCACCCACATCGACCATCAGCCAATCAACACCTGTCGAATCAATGCGGCCTTTAAGTTTTCCAATCATGGGTGCGTGTCCGGTGCTATGATTTCAAGTTCAGGAAAATAGGTACGAAAACGCGCGGCATCCCGCGTGAGAAGCCGGTGGCCTTTAACCGCTGCATGTGCGCCAATAAAAAAATCTGGCAAAGCAGATTGCTTGGCACCACCTTTCCGGCGATAAATTTCAAAGGCTTTGCCTGCGCGAAAAGCGGCTTCCCAAGGCAAGTCTTCACGTTTCATCCAGCCGCCGCCCACCACAGCTTCAAACAGAACACTTGATTGATAGGGCACTGAAGCCTCGCAATAGATGATTTGATTGATGATCAACGGCCCCTTTTCAGAAAGACGCGCAAAGGCGCGCTGAACCCAACCTAAAAATGGTTCACGACTTTCCAGCACGTCGATGAGAATGTTGGTGTCAATAAGTGTCGATGTCATCAAACGGGCCGCGTGTCATTTCCATCAATTGTTCGCTTGTCATGGTTGGGCGTTCACCACGCAAATCTGCACCCTTGCCAAGCAGTTGCTGAAAAAGCATCTCACCAACGTTCAGTTTTTTCCCGCGCCGCTTTTTTTCAACAATGATGGCCCGACCTTCTTCACGAAAGCCAATATCGTCACCCGCCTTAACGCCCAACTTGTCGCGGACGGCTTTGGGGATTGTCACTTGGCCTTTGGATGTGATGCGCATGGTAATACCTTTTCTAGACAAACGTAATACCACACGCACTAGAACAAGTCAAGAACGGGCGACCATTTCTATCAATTTTTGGTGGCCACGGTGTTGCGCATGGCAAATGGCAATGGCAAGGGCATCGGTTGAGTCAGCTGTCTTCATTACCGCGCGCGGCAGCAGAATTTTGACCATGTGTTTCACCTGGTCTTTCTCGGCGTGGCCATTGCCCACCACTGATTTTTTGATCACGTTGGGCGCATATTCCGCCACAGAGATTTTGAGCAGCACGGGGGCCAACATGACCACGCCGCGCGCTTGACCCAGCTTTAATGTTGCGCGAGCATCCTTGTTCACAAAGGTTTCTTCGATGGCGGCTTCATCGGGCGAAAACTCATTCAACACCGCCATGATCTGCTGATGGATTTGCAAAAGCCTTGTGGCCAAATCATCTTCTGTAACGGAATGAACCGCACCATCTGCCACATAAGACAAGCGCGCGCCTTCGGCTTCAATAATCCCCCAACCCGTGTGACGAAGGCCCGGGTCTATGCCAATGATTCGAACCATGCGTTAGAGCATAACAGATAGAATTTATTTCAGTGCGCTGAGTGCGGATTTTTCGATGAGGCAGGCCACCGAATAGGCAGGGTTGAACACGTTGCCAATATCATAGCGCACGTTCATGCCCAGAAAGTGGCTGGCTGCAATTTTGCCAAGGCCATAGTCGGTCTCCAACCACACCAACATTTCAGCCGTCGCATGCTGCAACGCAAGCTCCAAAGGTCTTGCATTGCCCACCGTGAAAATGGATGTTTCATTTTCGCCGCGTGGCCACTTGATTGGTTTGGTTTTTAACACCCGCACTTTGAAGGTTATTTCAGCGCTGGTTTCAATTCCGGTTCCGGCAATTTCACCGTCCCCTTGCGCGCCGTGAACGTCACCTAAGAAAAACAAAGCGCCGGGCACAGCCACTGGGAAATAGGCCGTGGCACCCTCGCCAAAGCGGCGATAATCCATATTGCCACCATGACGGCCGCTGGTTGCTGTGCTGATGGCTTCGCCGCCATCAGGGGCCACGCCAAAGCAGCCGATCATGGGCACAATGGGGATGGACCAATTCTTCAATTCAGGCGGGGGTGATTGCAGCGTTATGCTGTTTTGACCCTGTGCAATATCCCAATAGATTTTCTCTCGCTCAGGCATCATGCGCACGTCTGCGGCGGGCACCACATGCCAGGCCAGGCCTTGGCGCGTCCAACCCATCACGCGTGTCATTCTAATTTTGATAATGTCGATGGCCAAGGTGTCGCCCAGTTCAGCGCCTTCAACAAAAAATGGGCCAGACATGGGGTTTGGGTCTGCGGCTTGAAAAACAGTGTTAAGATCAAAGCCATTGGCATCAAGGGTTGACGTTGTAACTGTCTCACCATCTTTCACAACCAATGCTGTTTCATGCGCAGCTAGAGTTTGGTAATATTTGGTGGGGGTGAAGTGATGGTGAGCCAAAGTTATTCCTCAGGGTTCAATTTTGCCGCAACGTCATCGCTGAATTCAACGTTGGTGAAAACATTTTGCACATCATCATCTTCTTCCAGCGCATCAACAAGCTTCATCAATGTTTCGGCTTTGTCAAAATCATCCAATGGGGCCATAACAGTTGGCTTCCAGATTAATTTAACAGATTGTGCTTCACCAAATTTTGCGGCCAGGGCTGTTGAAACTTCGCCGATGCTTTCAAATGCGCAAATGATGACGTGTTGATCATCTGATGTTGCATCATCAGCGCCTGCGTCAATTGCGGCTTCCATCATTTGGTCTGGCGTGGCTTTGGCCAGCGGATAAATAATTTCGCCCACATGCGCGAACATGAAAGACACTGAACCCGTTTCGCCCATGTTGCCTGCATATTTTGCAAAGAATGAACGCACAACAGGTGCTGTTCTGGCGCGGTTATCTGTCAACGCTTCAATGATGATTGCAACGCCGCCGGGGCCATAACCTTCATAGCGAATGTTTTCATAACTATCGCTATCGGCGCCAGAAGCCTTTTTAATGGCGCGTTCAATATTGTCTTTGGGCAGGTTTTCAGCCCGCGCGTTTTGAATGGCGAGGCGTAGACGAGAATTGGAATCAGGATCTGCCACGCCAGCTTTGGCTGCCACGGTAATTTCGCGCGCAAGCTTTGAGAAAATCTTGGAGCGCAGCTTATCTTGCTTGCCCTTGCGAAACATGATGTTTTTAAATTGTGAATGGCCAGCCATGGAAACCCCAAAGAATTGGTTAATTTTCTTGCCCTTATAGACAGTCAAATTAGCTTCACACAAGCTTCACAGTTTAAGAGTGTTTTAAGGTTAAGACGGCACTGTATCCACATTAAGTATGTTGAGTTCAGTGTTGGGAGTTGCGTATGAGTTTTCACATGGCTGAGATGGAATCTTTCTCGTTTGACGGCGAGACGATTGGTGCCGCTGGGGGAGTGGCGTTAAGAAAGGTTAAAAGTTTGGCTGATCAAGCGCCACAGGGGCGGCTTTTCGCTTCTATTGCAACGCTCACCGAAATGAGTGCTGCCACAACAGTTGCGCTTGAAAAAGGCGAATTGGAAAAAGCGACGCATGTTGCGCGCGCATTGGCCAATAAGGGCGAAAGCAAATTGCCTAGCTTCTTCCGGCGCAAAGCTTAAGTTACAAGCCTCGCAACTTTACAATCGGATAAATGGCATAGACTGCCACAGCAAGAAAGCTGAAGGCAGCCAATGCCATGGCGTTGGCCAGCGGTGGATTGGCCCGATTTTGCGGCCAAAGTTTTAGAAGGGCAAACCCCAAGCCCAGCCCCACAATGGCACCGCCTGCGTGGGCGAAAAAGTTTACGTTGCTGCCCGCAGCATAAAAGATCGGCACCAGTGAGGGAATGAGAAATTGCATCGCTCTGGTGCGCATGGCGGATGCTTCAGGTGTCGGCAACCGGCTTGAAACCGCAAACAGTGCCGCCAAAATGCCCATCACGCCGCCTGAAGCGCCAACGCCCACAACGTCTTGCGCGCCAAATAGAAGCGATGCAGCTTCGCCGCCTAAAGCTGTGATGGCAAACAGACCGAGCAGCCATTTCCAGCCTAACATGCGTTCAACCAGCGTTCCGGCCAATAACAGCACGAATGAATTCATCAGTATGTGCAGCAAGCCAGCGTGCATCAATGGCGCTGTGAACATGCGCCAATATTCGCCAGCACCTTTCACGCGTATGCCTATGTCTCCGCCAAGATAAGCAAGGGTTCGAACACTGGGTTCAAAATTGGAATTCTTATCCACCGCAAAAATCAATTCGCACAGATAAACTAAAACAAAAACCGCAATCAGCCCTTGCGTTGCAAAGGCTCTTGGTGCGGCAAACAACGTGGGTCCAGATTCTTCAAACTGTGGTGCATCTGTCATGGTGGTGGCAATAGCTGCGAATAGGCTTTGATGCCAGAGCTTTCAACATTGCTGCTTTGAACAGTTGTTTTATTCATACAAATAAGTATGGCTTCAAAGATCAACTTGTCTGAATTGTAAGTGGGCCAAAACGTGCTGTTCTCGTAACTCATGGTCAAGCCTC
>JAYWFC010000029.1:0-2510 GCA_043778995.1 Aestuariivirga sp. | reverse complement strand
CGCATGTTCCAATATTTTTGCCCGCGTAATGCCCGGTAAAATGCCATGGCCATCAGCTGGTGTAATGAGTTCATCATTCTTCAAAATAAATATATTGCCAACGGTTGAACAAGCCATATGGCCAGCGGTGTTCAACATCAAAGCATCATACGCTTTGCCCTTAACTTCTCGCGATGCCGCAACATTATCAATATAGGAGAGCGTCTTATGCCGAGAAGACGGTGCCGTTTCATTGCGCCTGATTGCAGAGGTCGCAAGTGTTAAGCTTTTTGGTTGCTGGTTTGGATCAAACGGCAAAAGTGAGATCAACAAGCTGCTGTGATGCGCGTCTGCCGCCAACCCACGTTGTGTCACCCCGCGTGTGAGTGTGACGCGCAACACCTCATGCAATGCGCTGCTGCGCTTTAAAACTTTATCGATTGAGACACGCATATCTGCTTCATCACAAGCTATGCCCAGCTCCGCAGCCGATGCTGCCATGCGCGCCAGATGTTCATTCAACCAAATGGCTTGTCCACCTGCAACCGCAATGGTCTCAAACAGACCATCACCCAACATTAATCCGCGATCGGCAGGATCAAGCGGCAAAGTGTCGTATAGAAATTCGCTATTGAACCAAATCACACTCATGCCACATGCCCTAAAAAATTTCGCAACATGTCATAGCCATGTTCAGTTAAAATTGACTCTGGGTGAAACTGCACGCCGAATGTGGGGTGGTGCTTGTGCTTCAATCCCATGATCTCGCCATCGTCACTGCGTGCCGTCACATCAAGTACCGTGTCTTCAACATGATCAACGATCAAGGAATGATAGCGCCCCGCTGAAAATTTTTGCGGCAGATTTTTGAATACACCAATGCCATCGTGTTCAATTTCAGAACTATCACCGTGCATCGGCTTTCTAGCTCGCTTCACGATAGCTCCAAACACTTCGCCCATCACTTGGTGACCTAAGCAAATGCCAAGGATTGGAAGTTTGCCTGAATATTCACGCATAATTTCCATTGATGCACCCGCTTGCAGCGGCGCACAGGGGCCGGGGGAAATCACAATGGCTTTGGCTTTCAAATCGTTTGACGTCACCGCATCATTGCGCACCACCTTGGTGGGGGCACCCAGTTCTTCAAAATAACGGGCCACGTTAAAAACAAAGCTATCATAATTATCGACAATCAAAATCATGGCGCAAAAGCCTCCATGATACGGGCGATCTTGGTTAGGCTTTCTTCATATTCGGCAGTAGGTTGCGACCGCGCGGTGATGCCGCCGCCGCCTTGCACATAGGCTTTGCCATTGGAAAACAGCGCAGTGCGAATAGCGATGTTGAAATCGCATGCGCCATTAAAACCGAGATAGCCAATCGATCCGCAATAGACGCCACGCGCTTGGCCCTCAAGTTCAGCAATAATTTCCATCGCCCGAATTTTGGGTGCGCCTGTAATTGACCCGCCTGGAAACACCGCGCGCAACAAATCAACTTGGTTCAACCTGTCGCGCAGCTGCCCTTCAACCACCGAAACCAAATGATGCACATTGGCATAGGATTCGAGACCACACAGCACCGGAACTTTCACCGAACCGGGTTTTGCAATGCGTGAAATATCATTGCGCAACAGATCAACAATCATCACATTTTCAGCGCGGTCTTTGCGGCTGGCTTGCAATTCGACAATCAATTCCGCATCGCGTGATGGGTCAGCGTCGCGCTTGCGCGTGCCTTTGATTGGCCGCGCTTCAACCATCGCTCCATCACTTTTAATCAATCGCTCCGGCGAACTTGATGCAATCTTCACATCGCCATAGTCGAGATAAGCCGCGAACGTGGAAGGGTTTTTATCGCGCAGTTTTCTGAACAATGAAAAAGCATCAAATTCCTTTGGAACCGCTGCAGAAAAACATTGCGTTAAATTAGCCTGAAAAATATCGCCTGCCAAAATATATTCAACAATCTGAGCCACCGCATTTTCATATTCGGCGTGCGAAAAATTAGATTGCCAGCCTTCAACAATCGCGGAGCCAAGAGCAGCGGGCTTGCGCTTCATCAATTTTTCAAACTTCGCGATCTCCGCTTCGTCCTGCCCAAAAATCCAAGCGCGTTGCTGCAAATGATCAAATCCCAAAACAGTGTCATATCGATGCAAAATCAGATCAGGGCACAAAGTTTCAAAATCAGGGAGTTTGGAATGCGCTTCTAGGCTTTTGCCAAACTCATAAGAAATATATCCAGCCCATCCCCCTTGAAACGGCGGAAGGCCAGAAGTTATTTCTTGTGTATTCGTATCTAAATTCTTTCGCAAAATCTCTAAAGCGGTCAAACTCTGTTGAACCCCGTCCAAATAGGCCGCGCCCTTTTCCACGCGCAAACTCTGCGTTGGGTTGCAGGCCAAAAATGAATAGCGCCCCAAATGTTCATGCCGCATAACGCTTTCCAAAAGCGTCAAGTTCTTCTCACCGCAGAGCCGCGCTGCCACATTGGCAGGCTCAAGATAAAGCGTCTCGGCGACAATC
>JAYWFC010000028.1:0-6768 GCA_043778995.1 Aestuariivirga sp. | reverse complement strand
AACGCAAGATATAGGGAATACGCGCTGTACTGGTGCGTATGGATATCAGGACGGCAATTCTCAGCCCCAATCAACGCTTGTGAGGAAATCTTAAATGAACAATGAAAATATGTTGACCCGACGTTTAGCTTTGCAACGACTTGGTGTTTTGGCACTGAGTGCTGCGATTGTGCCAGTGTTTGCTGCCACAGCATTTGCCGAAAAAGGCGAACAAAATGGCGGCGGCACACAAGGTGGTAGTGAAAACGGTGGCGGCACACAAGGTGGTGGTGAAAAGCCCGACAATCCTGAAAAACCTGAGAAGCCAGAGAAGCCTGAAAAACCGGAAAAACCGGAAACCGATGACACTGATAATCCTGACGAAGACCCAACGCCACCGCCTCCCCCACCCACAGCAAGTGTGCCAGTGGGCAAGGGCAAAAAGCGTAAGCGCAAGAATTAAGATTTTACAAACGAAACAAAAGCCAGAGCAATCTGGCTTTTTTTCTGCACTATACGGCAAGCAAAGCTTCCGCTAGTTTGCATGACATCAATTTCACATGGGAGTTTTATATGCAATCCAAGATCGCTGGCCTGGCCTTTCTGCTTCTCGCAACAACTTCCATGCCATCTGTTGCTGCACCAACAGCTGATGACGCTGCGAAAATTCAAGCAGGCCTTGACGCTTATTTTGGCAAAGATTTGAACCTTGTGAAAATTGAACCCGATGGTGAAATCTATAAAGCCACGTTGGATTTTTCAAAGTTAATCGGCACCGCAAAAGATTCTGGATTAGAACTTTCAATACCTCCACTTGAATTTAGCTTGGCCCCAGAAGGCGAAGGCAAATGGCGCTTAAAGCACGACGGTGATTTCGAAATCTCTGGCAAAATGGCAGATAAATTCAGCTTCAAGCAAACCATGACAGAACTTTCTGTTGATGCAGAATATGATGAAGAGCTTGGCACATTCACATCATCGACTGGTTCTGTAAAAACCATCGACCTGAAAGAAGAAATCACCGACGCTCAATCTGGCCCCGCATCGGTTGATGCACATTTGGAAGATCTCAGCGCTGAAACAACCGTCACTGCAAACGAAGCAGGCGGCATGGATGCCAAGATCACCGAAGAGGTGGGTGCCATGGTGGTTAAGGAATCAGCCAAAATTGCAGGCAGCGAACCCATCGCCGCACAAATGACCGCTGAAAAAGGCACCACAGAATATAATCTGACAGGCGTGAAGTTTAAAGAATTCATGGCCCTCGCTGATTTCTTGGGCAAGCATCCGAACAAGGAAGCCATGTTGAAAGATCAGGCCATTTATAAAGTTTTGTTGCAAGCCATGTTGCCCGGTTTCTTAAACATGGCAGGCAACGGCACTTTGAACAAAATTCAAGTTGTAACGCCGGTTGGCAATGTCGAGATGGACAAAATCAACTTTGGCCTTGATATGAATGGCGGCGTAAAAGACGGCAAGATGAAAGAAAATATTGGCATTGAAGGCTTGAAAATTCCGGCAGGTCTAGTCCCTCCCTATGCAGCAAGCATGGTTCCAAAAAATTTCAATATGGACTTTAAAGTATCGGGCTTTGATCCAGCCACCGCATTAACATCATTGATCGCCGCCATGGATATGAGCAAAGATCCGGCCATTCCAAAAGAAGTGGAAGGCCAAGTATTGATGCAACTTTTGCCAACTGGCAAAGTTGATATTACGCTGGGCAAAAGCGTGATCAGCAATGATCTTTATTCCGTCACTGCAGACTCGACGATGAGTGCTGGCCCCGCCGCTATGCCCTCAGGCAAGGCCCATATTAACATCAAAGGCGTGGATGAAATTATGAAGGCCGTTCAAGCAGCCCCACCTGAAGCAAACTTGCAACAAGGTTCAGCGCTTATCATCGTTGCCAAAGGTTTGGCCAAGGCCGAAAGCGATGGCAGCCTTTCGTGGGATGTTGAATCAACGGCAGATGGAAAAGTTCTGGTGAACGGCACTGATGTGAACAAGCTGAAGTGACCCAAACTTTCGTATGACAGCTTCACCAACGTCGAATTATGCCATCACTTTCGTATTCATAACCGTGCTGCTGGATATGGTGGGCTTTGGCCTTATCATTCCGGTGCAGCCCGAACTTATCACCATGGTGGGGCATGTGGATGTGGCCACAGCTTCAACCATTGGCGGCTTGATGATGTTTGCATTTTCAGGCGCTCAATTTTTGCTGGGACCAACACTTGGCAATTTATCAGATGCCTTTGGCCGAAGGCCCTTGTTGCTGTTGGCGGTTTTCGGTTTGGGCTGTGATTATTTAATAACAGCTTTGGCCCCCACCATTGGCTGGCTTTTTGTGGGGCGCACGCTGGCAGGCGTGTGTGGTTCATCTTATGTGATCGCCAATGCCTATATTGCCGATGTAACCCCGCCTGAAGGCCGCGCCAAAGCCTTTGGCATGATGGGCGCTGCCTTCGGCATGGGCTTTATTATTGGGCCCGCAATTGGTGGAATTTTAGGGGCCTTTGGCCCGCGCGTGCCTTTTTACGCAGCCTCAGCCATTTCACTCTTAAATTTCATTTTTGGCTATTTTGTTTTGCCTGAAACTTTGGTGCCCGAAAAACGAAGGGCCTTTCAATGGGCACGGGCAAACCCCATCGGCACATTCACTGTGTTCAAACAATACCGAAGTGTGTTGCCGCTGTGTGCAGTGTTATTTTTATATTTTTTTGCCACGTCAATCTATCCCGCCATTTGGCCGTTTTGGGGCACTGCCAAATTTGGTTGGGGGCCTGCGTTGATTGGCGCAACTTTGGCCGCCTATGGCGTGATCATGGCGCTTGTGCAAGGCGGCCTGACCGGCCCTGTGGTTAAACGCTTTGGTGAATGGAATGTGGCATGTGTTGGGCTTGCAACATCTGCCATTGGCCTTGTGCTGTTTGGTTTTGCCTCAAGTCTTACGTTCGTTTTAGTGATATTATTGGTGCATGCGCCAGAAGGCTTTGTTCACCCCATGTTAACGGCCATCATGTCGAAAGATGTGCCAGACAATGCCCAAGGAGAAATGCAAGGTGGCATTTCATCCATTATGAATGTGGCCATGATGCTGGGAACGTTGTTTTTCAGCCAAGCCTTCCATTATTTCTTAAATCCCAACCCGGTTGCTATTTCACCCAGTGCTGGGTTTTTCATCGCTGCGGCGTTAATCATCTGTACACTGTGTATATTTTTAATGACCAGAACCAAGGCGAAAATTGCTTGATCTAACCAAATTTTAACCGTGGTTTTAAGGCTTTTTAACACAGTGCCCCCCTATTCTGGCCGCAGGATAGGGAAAAATATGTCAGATTTAGCCATCAGCATTGGCAAGGGAAGTTTGCTTCGCGCCAAATTGTTTGCGAAAAGTTTTGGTGCTCAATGGCTCATGTTTACTGTCCCAGCGCTCTATTTAATAACCAACGCCATTCTGTTTTCAAAGCTGTCGCACCATGACGTGGCCCCGGTGTTTGGCGTGTTGCTTGATTTGGCAACATTTTCCATTCCCTGTGGCCTGCTTGTAGCGTTGGTTTTGCGCCTTGTTCAATTTGCTTTGATCATCAAGCCTGAAAGCCCCGCCAAAGCTTTGGTTCAAGACATTAAAAATATTTTCCAAAAACCTGGCGCTTTAATCAACGGCATTCCCATTCTTGTGGCGATGATTTTTTACAACAAAGCCATGATTGAATTGAAGCCCGAAATTCCGTTCATCAATGCATTCAAATGGGATCAAACCTTCATGCAGTGGGACCGCACGCTGCATGGCGGCGTCGATCCTTGGGTGCTTTTGCAGCCGCTGATGGGTTATGACATTGTCACTTTCCTCTCCAACATCGCTTATGATTTTTGGTTCGTGGCGCTGTTTGGATCATGGGTTTGGTTTGCATTTCAAAAGCAGGCCAGCGTGTTGCGCACGCGCTTTTTCTTTTCATACATGTTGATCTGGTGGATTGGCGGCGGTTTGCTGGCGGTTTATTTTTCATCCGCTGGCCCGGCTTATTATGGAAACCTTGGCCTTGAACCAAACCCCTTTGCCGCTCTGATGACCTATCTGCGTGATGTGAATACGCGCCTTCCGATCTGGTCGCTGGACACCCAAGACTTGCTGTGGAACGGTTATATCGGCAAGGCCGATGCTTTGGGCATTTCGGCTTTCCCATCCATGCATAATGGTTCGGCCATTTTGTTTGCTTTGGCCTTCAGGCAAGTATCTAAATTCTGGGGCAGGTTTTTTGCTTGCTATGCCGCTTTAATCTTGGTCACTTCGGTGCATCTGGGTTGGCATTATGCAGTGGACGGCTATGCCGCAATCGTCGTGTCAGTTCTGTGCTGGTGGATCAGCGGCCCCATTGCGCGCTTTGTTCACGCCCAACCTTTCATGCAACGCTACAACCAAGAACTGGCAGCATTGGCAAACTAATCTGGCAAACTAATCCAGTTTGTGGCAGAGCCTTTGCCATGAATTTGATTGAGCAAAAAGCCGTTGCCCGAAAACAAGCAACGACCATTCGCAAAGTGGCACATCTTGCCCTTGCTGAAACGGCACCAAATCTGCTGGCCAGCCAACGCTTTCCGGTCGCTCTCGTGCCCGGCAACAACGTTGTTTCAGGCTTTTTTCCGTTCCGATCAGAGATTGATACAAGGCCTTTATTGGGCCGCCTTGCGGGCGAAGGTTGGACAACGTGCCTGCCCATCGTTTTGGCCGAAGGCTTGCCGCTGGAATTTCGGCGTTGGCTGCCGGGCGAGCCAACAATTAAAAATGTGATGAACATCGACAGGCCCAGTGAAGACAGCCCCATTGTTGAACCTGATGTGTTGATTGTGCCGCTGTTATCATTTGACCCGCAGGGCTATCGCTTGGGCTATGGCGGCGGCTTTTATGATCGCACACTGGCCAAATTACGCGCCAAAAAAACCGTCATCGCCATTGGTGCGGCCTATTCGGCCCAACAGGTTGAACACGTTCTGCATGGCGACCATGACCAGCCGCTTGACTATGTGATGACAGAGAATGAACTTATAAAATGCGGATGATTTTTTTAGGCGATGTAGTTGGCAAGTCTGGCCGCGATGCAGTGCTTAAATATCTGCCAGAATTGCGCGCAAGGGTTCAGCCAGATTTGGTTGTGATCAACGGTGAAAACGCCGCGCATGGCTTTGGCATTACGGAAGAGATTTATTTAAGGCTGCGCGAGCTTGGTGCCGATGTTGTAACCTTGGGCAATCATTCATTCGACCAACGCGAAGCCTTGGTTTTTATTGAGCGCGAAGACCGTATGATCCGCCCCGTAAACTGGCCAAAAGGTTGCCCCGGCCGCGGCACAGCCATGGTGGAAACCGCCAAAGGCCAACGTGTTTTGGTGGTCAACGCCATGGGCCGCGTGATGATAGAGCCCGTGTTGGACGATCCCTTCCCCGCCATTGATCGCGAGTTAGAAGCCTGCAAATTGGGCCGTGATTGCGATGCCATTTTAATTGATATGCATGCCGAAGCATCATCTGAGAAAATGGCCATGGGCCACTTTGTTGATGGTAGAGCCAGTCTTATTGTGGGAACCCACACCCACACACCAACGGCAGACCACCACATTCTTGCCAATGGCACCGCCTATATGACAGACGCTGGCATGTGTGGCTGTTATGACAGCGTGATCGGCATGGACAAGGCCGAGCCATTGCAACGGTTTTTACGCAAGCTTCCCGTTGAACGCATGAAGCCCGCTGACGGTGAAGGCAGCATGTGCGGCGTGGCGGTTGAAACGGATGACAGAACGGGATTGGCCCTAAAAATTGAACCTATTCGCTTAGGCGGAAATTTGGCCCAAGCCACCATTACGATGTGGTGATCTAGGCAACGTCATCGCCCGTGGCTTCACGTTTTTCACCTGTAATCATTGCGACAACAAGCTTCTCTTTGTGCCGCACGCTTGCCAGCACAACGCCACCAATATGCAGCAAAACCAAACCCACTGTTCCATAAGCACAGAGCGAATGAAAGCCTTGCATAAAATCATCGCCATAATAAGCGTCTGTAGTCATTAAATATCCAGTTGTGGCTGTGGCACACACAGCCAAAAGCAGAAGTATAACCATGGCGCCACCTGCAGGGTTGTGGCCGAGATAGCGCCGCTCACTGCCGCCGATAATGGCAATGACATAGCTAAAAATTGTCAGCGGGGTTTTTACAAATTGCTTAAACCGAGCGTAACGCGAACCGATCAATCCATAAATCAGACGAAAGCCCACAAGGCTTGCCGCAGCAAGACCAATCCACTGGTGCGCCTCACCTCTGATGCTGGATGAAAACCATGCGCCAAGCATGGTGGCAACCAAGCTCCAATGAAACAGGCGAATAAAAATATCCCAGACGCGCAACCGCTCTGAAGTTGATGGCACGTCTGGAGATTTCAATTTACTTTTTCTTCACAACAGGTGCTTCGCCGCCTTCAGCATTATCAAGCATCTCAAATGTTTCAGCGTTATAGGCAGCATTTACCTTTTTGCCTTTTTCATCTTTGGCATAGGTTTCATAGCAACCACCTTCAACTTTAATTTTTGAAACGGTGATGCCCTTGGTTTTTAACATTGCAATCAATTCAGCCTGTGGCTTGAACTTTGCTGCAGGTGATGTGCTGCAAGCAACTGTTGCGGCCATTGAAGTGCCTGCAAATAATGCCGCACAAGAAACAAAAACAAAAACACGAAGCATGTGGTATTCTCCAAAATGAAATGATGTGTTCTCGTGAACACCCATAGCCG
>JAYWFC010000027.1:0-17776 GCA_043778995.1 Aestuariivirga sp. | reverse complement strand
GCGAGCGAATTGGCCATGGGCACGGGCAGCGCTTGGCGCATTGCTGCAAGCCAATCCAAAACTCGATGTCGCAAGTTTTGCAACCGGCTTAAATGTTTGGGACCGCATTGAAGAATGGGAAGATGAAGGCCAAAGGCCCGTTGGCCAACAAGATGCCATTTCAGGCGAAGAGGCTACGGCATTTCTGGGAACTGTTTTAGGCCTCGACGCTGAACACCGGCAAAGCCAACGCGACTATGCCGCAACTGCAACACATGCATTTGCCCCGCGTGACCGCAAAGACATCAATAATATTCTTTTGGCGGAAGCTGGAACGGGCCTTGGAAAAACGCTGGGCTATTTGGCACCATCTTATTTATGGGCACGCAAGAACAATGCGCCTGTGTGGATTTCAACCTATACAAAAAATTTGCAGCGCCAGCTTGATCAAGAAACATCGCGTTTGGTGCCAGACCCTGCTGAGCGCCGCGCCCAAATTGTGATCCGCAAAGGCCGCGAGAATTATGCCTGCCTGCTGAATATGCAGGAAGTGTTTGGGCGACTGACAGCAACCAACGCGCGTTCGGCACTGTTGGCCACGCTGATTGCAAGGTGGGCACGATTTAGCCGCGACGGAGATATTGTGGGTGGAGATTTTCCCAGTTGGCTTACCACCTTGTTTTCTGAAACCACGATTGATTCAGAAACCCGAAACCCAACCCCCACTTCACTGGGGCTGACCGACAGGCGCGGTGAATGCATTTATGCTGCTTGCCCACATTTCAAACGTTGCTTTATTGAAAAATCAATCCGCGCTGGGCGCAAGGCTGATATTGTTATCGCCAACCACGCACTGGTGTTGCACCAAGCTGCATTGGATCATGCTATTGGCGTTGCCAAAACTGAAGAAGAAGAAGCTGCACCCGGCGGGCTTCGCCGCATTGTTTTTGATGAGGGGCATCATTTATTTGACGCGGCAGATTCGGCTTTCTCCGGTCATCTCACTGCGATGGAAGCATCGGAGCTTCGTCGTTGGTTGCGCGGGCCAGAAACCGAGCGGCGGCGCGGGCGTGGACTTGGTGAACGCTTGGGAGATTTGTTATCGGGCGAAGAAAAATCTGAAAAGCTGTTGCAGCATATTTTGCGCGCTGCATCAGGGCTTCCCGGCCCCGGCTGGACAAGGCGCATTCAAACCGGCCAACCCGAAGGGGCGGCAGAAGATTTCCTAACATTGGTGCGTCAACAGGTTTTAGCGCGATCAGAGGCTTCTTCATCAAACTCCCTTGAAACAGATTGTCTGCCTTTGGTGGAAGGGCTGAGCGTGGCCATTGATGAACTGGCGGCCAATTTAATTGATTTGCAACGACCAATGTCGGCCTTGGCCAATCTGCTGTTGAAGAAACTGGATGACGAAGCCTCTGAACTTCAACCCGCTGAACGCGGGCGCATTGAGGCCATTGCCCGTTCGTTAAAACGGCGGGGAGAATTGGCGGTTGGAGGTTGGGTTTCCATGCTGAAGCAATTGCAAGGTGATGCCAATCCGCTGTTTGTTGATTGGTTTGCCATTGAGCAAAGCTTCGGGCGCGAACATGATGTGGGGCTTCATTCACATTGGGTCGATCCAACCGTGCCTTTGGCAAACGCAGTTTTGCGTCAGGCCGATGGCATCATCATAACCTCGGCCACGTTGAAGGATCGGCCGCCTGATGTTCCTGATGATTGGTCAAACGCGGAAATGCGTACAGGTGCCATTCACCTGCCCTATCCCGTCAAGCGTGTGAGCTATGACTCGCCCTTTGATTATCAGAACATTGCCCGCGTGATTGTGGTGACCGATGTTAACCGCGAAGATATGGATCAGATTGCAGCTGCCTATCGTGAACTATTCTTTGCCTCGGGTGGTGGTGCATTGGGCTTGTTCACGGCGATTGCCAGATTGAAGGCTGTGCACAAGCGGTTGAGCCCAACGCTGACCAAAAAAGGTTTCGCGCTTTATGCCCAACATGTTGACCAGATGGACACGGGCACATTGGTTGATATGTTCCGCGCTGAACGCAATTCGTGTTTGTTGGGAACCGATGCTGTGCGCGACGGCGTTGACGTGCCGGGCGACAGTTTGCGGTTGATTGTTCTAGATCGTGTGCCATGGGGCACGCCCACAATTTTAGAGCGCGCAAGAGCCGAAACTTTTGGTGGCAACGCATATAAAGATATGGTGGTGCGTTTAAGGTTGCGCCAAGCTTTTGGAAGGCTGATCAGACAAGATGGAGACCGCGGCGCATTTGTGATTTTAGACCCGCGCTTGGCTTCAAGATTTACAACCGCTTTTCCACCAGGCATTCGCGTCGACCGTGTAGGATTGGTGGATGCGATTGATTTGGTAAAAGCCTTTGCACCCAAAAGCAATTCTGCATGAAGCCCGTTTCCATTCTTGCCATGTGTGGCAGTGTGCGTGGGGGCTCAACCAACCTGGCACTTCTTCATGCTGCAAAATTAAGTGCGCCGACTGAAGTCGAGATCATTGTGTGGAATGAGCAATCTCATCTTCCGCATTTTAGTCCTGATCTGGAACATTCACCTCCGGCGATCGTGCAAGATTTTCGCCGTCTCATCGGCCATGTTGATGGTTTGATTGTTGCTTGCCCCGAATATGCCAGAGGCACGCCCGGCAGTTTCAAGAATGCTTTGGACTGGCTGGTGGGCGGGGATACTTTTGTGAATAAACAATTCACCCTGTGGAATGCTTCGCCTCGGGCAGTCGAGGCCCAGCGCAGTTTGAAGTTGGTGCTTGAAACCATGTCTGGAATTTTTGTTGAGGCGGCGACGTTGAATCTTCCGCTCATCAAGCAGGAGCTTAGCGCCGAGGGCATCACACGCCATCCCGAATGGGCTGGCCAAATTAAGATGGCGCTGGATCAATTTGTCGGCGTACTTTGCCAATGAATCAATTGCCGCTTAAATTTCAAAACTGGTTTGCAGCAAAAGCGTGGACTGCACGGCCCCATCAATTGGACATGTTGGAATTGGGACTTCAGGGGAAAAGCGCTTTGCTTATTTCACCGACGGGCGGCGGCAAGACCTTGGCCGGCTTTTTGCCCACATTGGTGGATTTGGCAGAGCCGCATTCTAACGACGGCATTCACACGCTTTATGTGTCTCCCCTGAAAGCTTTGGCAGTTGATATTGCGCGAAATTTGGAGGCGCCCATCGCTGAAATGGCTTTGCCCATTTCATTGGAAACCCGCACGGGTGATACGTCCTATGCCAAACGCATCAGGCAAAGGCAAAATCCACCAGACATATTAATCACCACGCCTGAGCAAGTTTCGCTTCTCATCGCAGATCCAAAAGCGGCACATCTTTTGCGCAGTTTGAAATGTGTCATCGTCGATGAATTGCACTCAATTGTCAGTTCAAAGCGCGGCGTGTTGTTGTCTTTGGCGTTGGCGCGGCTGCGAATACACGCTCCTCATGCAAGGTTTACCGGGCTCTCGGCAACGGTGGCAGACCCTGAAGCTTTGTGCCGCTGGTTGGCACCTGCGGGAACAGAACCAGTTCCGCTGGTTTTGGGCAAGCCCGGCGCACCGCCAACAATTCGCATTTTAGATTCAGTCGAACGTGTGCCGTGGTCTGGGCATAAAGCGCTTTATGCCATTCCTGAAATTTATAGTGAAATTCAAAAAGCCAAAACCACATTGATTTTTGTCAACACACGCAGCCAGGCTGAAATGCTGTTTCAAGAATTGTGGGTGGCAAATGAACTCAATCTGCCGATTGCGCTTCACCATGGCTCTTTGGATGTTCATCAGCGCCGCAAGGTTGAAGCCGCGATGGCTGCCAACAAACTCAAAGCCGTTGTGTGCACGTCTACATTAGATTTGGGCATTGATTGGGGCGACGTGGATTTGGTGGTGCATGTGGGTGCACCCAAAGGATCTTCCAGGCTGTTGCAGCGAATTGGGCGGGCGAACCACAGATTAGACGAATCCAGCAACGCGATGTTGGTACCTTCGAATAGATTTGAAGTTTTGGAATGTGAGGCGGCGCGCGCAGCAGCCACTGAAGGCATGCAGGATTCTGAATATCCGATGACGCATAAACTTGATGTTTTGGCGCAGCATATTTTGTGTTGTGCCTGCGCAGGGCCACTTGATGCCGATGAATTTTTTCAAGAGGTAACGTCTGCCTTCACCTATCGCAAACTAAAACGCGAGCGATTTGACGAAGCGTTAGACTATGTGGCGACGGGTGGATATGCGCTGAAATCCTATGAACGCTATGCCAAGCTGCGCCGCGATGCGGCAGGGCTCTATCACATCGCGCACCCGCAATTGGTGCTGCGTTACAAAATGAACATGGGCACCATCATTGAAAATGAAATGCTCAAAGTGCGTTACGCTTCGATAAAAGCTGCGGGTGGTCGGCGGGTTGTAACGGGTGGCCGCGTAATAGGTGAGCTTGAAGAATATTTTTTAAGTCAATTGGCGGTTGGTGACACATTTTTATTTGGCGGTGATGTGCTGCGTTTTGAAGGATTGGACGAATTTGGCGCGTTGGCTACGAAGGCTCCCGGACGTGACCCAATGATCCCATCTTATGCGGGTGGAAAATTTCCGCTTTCAACATTTCTTGCAGGGCGCGTGCGCGCCATGATTGCCGATAGAGCTCAATGGCAATTTTTGCCAAAGCAGGTGCATGAATGGCTTTCAACGCAAAGCTGGGCCTCGGCCATTCCACGGGCTGATCAAATTTTGGTTGAAACATTTCCGCGTGCTGAAAAACATTATCTGGTCTGTTATCCATTTGAAGGCCGATTGGCACAACAGACCCTTGGCATGTTGTTAACACGCAGGCTTGAACGGTGGGGTGCAAAGCCGCTGGGCTTTGTTGCTTCGGAATATGCATTGGTGATTTGGATGGTGGGTGATTTATCCAGCATGATTGGAGCAGGCAAAATTTCATTGGCGAAACTTTTTGATGAAGACATGTTGGGCGATGATCTTGAAGCGTGGCTTGCAGAATCCAATTTGATGAAACGTTCGTTTCGTAACTGCGCCATTATTGCGGGAATGATCGAACGCAATTATCCCGGCAAGGAAAAGACAGCGCGACAAATTACGGTCAACACAGATTTGATTTTTGATGCGCTGCGTTCACATCAACCTGATCATATTTTATTGCGCGCTGCGTGGGATGATGCCGCTGATGGCTTAATTGACGTCAGCCGGCTTGGCGCAATGTTAAAACGCATCAAAGGGCAGATTTTGCACAAGACGTTAGACCGCGTGTCACCCCTTGCTGTTCCGGTGCTGCTGGAGATTGGGCGCGAATCGGTTAAGGGAGAAGCCCATGATGCCCTTCTCGCCGAAGCCGCGGATGAACTTGACGCAGAGTCTCGCCGCCTTGCCTAAAGCCCACAAAATGGTGTTGGCAGATGTGGAGCTTTATCCTGATCTTTCAGGCGCATTGCACATTCCTGAATTACATGCGCTGATTGTTGCAGATTTACATTTGGAACAAGGTTCAAGCTTGGCGCGTCGCGGCATTCGTGTGCCGCCGTATGATACTTCCATTACGCTCAAGCACTTGGAGCGCGTGATCAAACAATTTACACCCAAGAGATTGGTGTTTTTGGGTGATAGTTTCCATGACGACGGGGGCGAGGCGCGCCTTGCAGACGAACATTTGAATTGCCTGCAAAAAATTTCAGAGGCTCACGAATGTTTCTGGATTAGCGGCAATCATGATCCGCGTCCGCCGCAATCAATTGTTGGGCATGCGGCTGATCGTGTGATGCTGGGGCCATTGATGTTGCGACACGAACCTGCGGCACTGAACACCGCAGAATTTGAAATTTCGGGCCACCTTCATCCGGGCTGTTCTGTTACTCACCGAGGCCGCCGACTTTCAGCCAAATGTTTTGTGGCTGATCAGCGCCGTTTGATCATGCCTGCTTTTGGAGCTTATACAGGCGCATTCTCAGTTTTCTCAAACGCTTTTCACGGCCTGTTTGAACATGAGAAGACGCAAGTGTGGATGATGGGCACATACAACGTTCATCGTTTTCCATTTTCGAGGCTGGGTTAACCAGCCTTGGTGCGCATCAAGCTGAGAAGTTCGGGGGTAATTTTGCCAGTCACTTTCAAGCCTTGTTGGATTTGAAACAAACGAATGGCGTTGCCTGTGCGCGGGTCTAATATTCCGTCTTTTTCGCCAACGCGATAGCCCATTTTATCGAGCAGCACTTTTGCTTGATCATTAATATTTTTTGGGATCGCTGTATCAGCAGCTTGCGTCGATGGGTTCCACTGCGCATCATTGACAGCAACGGTGTTGGCACTTTCAGGCGCCTTTTCGGGCGCCCAGGTTTTGAAATGTGCTGACACAGCTTCAACCGTTGCAGGGCTTAGTGATTTCGTGAGAATATCAACACGTTTTTTGGCATCGACATCATCTTGTGCTGCAGCAGCCATATACCAGAACAGCGCCTCATTGGCGTCAGCTGTTGCACCAAGGCCGCGTTCTTTCAAAACTGCTAAATTGAATTGGCTATCTTTAAGGCCGTGGTTGGCTGCAAGCGTGAACCATTTTGTGGCACGCGCATAGTCTGGCGCACCAGCTTCTGTGCCAGCAGCAATCACAGCTGCATTGTGCATCGCCTTGATGTTGCCCAAAGCACCAGCACGTTCATACCATGACAGCGCAGTGTTCAGATTTTTATCAACGCCTTTGCCGCGTTCATAAAGCGTTGCCAGTCGATATTGCGCAGGCGCTGAGCCTGCTGCAGCGGCTTTGCCATACCAGAAGGCAGCTTTTTCATAATCGGCAGTGGTGGTGTCGCCGTTCAAATAATGTGTCGCCACAATAAATGCAGCACTGGCATCACCATCTTGGGCCGCTTGGCGAAGTTTTTCCGGGCCGACAGCGGGATCAATCGTGCTACCGTTGTCAAAGGCTTTTGGTGGCGATTTAGCTGAAGGCAAAGTTGCAGTCAGAATGGGATCAGATTCCACCAGCGGACTAGCGTCACTTTGCTGGCCATTGGTAGTACCAGAATTGGCAGCACCGGGAACGGGTGGACCAGTATTTGGGTTGGCCAAAGGTGCCGGCTCTGGCTGTGTTGTTGGTGCAGCGGCGGCGGGTGGTGTGGTGTTTTCAGCTGCAGGACCAACCGGCGTTATTGTTTGGCTTGGTGTATCCACCTTGGCTGGCGGTGCGGCATCAGCCGGCGAAGTTTGTTCAGTGGTGACAGGCGTTACAGACTTAATGCTGTGACCAACTTTATTGAAAATCACGAACGATGTAAGGCTCAGAAGAATGATGCCCAACATGGCCAAACGTCTACGGCTGTTGTTGTTGGCGGGCGCCAGTGCGGCAGCGGGCGCAACAGTGTTTTTTGAAGGTGAAGCCTTGCCACCCAAATTGAAGGGCAGCTTGAATCCTTTGGGCTTTTTGCCACTTTGTTGCGACGTGCCTCCAGCGCTTGGAATTATGCCTGCAATGCCAGCCTTTTGTTCATTGGCAGCCCGTTGGGCGCGCCTTGCAACGGCCACCAAGTCTTCAATTCCATCAATTGCTGCGGCAGGTTTTGCGCCCGATTGATCAAAAGTATTTTGCTCAACATGCGTTGTGGATTCTTGTGGTGCAAATGGATTGTTCAGTTCAGCGAACATCGGATCCATAAAATTGCCAGAAGCAGGTTCCGGGCTGAACATTTCAGCAGCAGGTGGCAATGGCGCTTGGGCAAAATAGCTGGTGCTGCCAACGGAAGCTTCATCATGCTGCGTTGGCACATGCGGTGCAGCGGCTTGCGCCACACGCTGGCCAATGGCAGCGGTTTCGAGTTCATTGAGCTTTGAGACAATTTGCTCAAGTGTTTCGTGAACGGCTTCAAGTGTTTCTTGATTGCGTGAATCTGCGGCACCAGAAGCTTGACGAACTGCTTTAAGACCTTCTTCCAACGCAATAATTTCAGGCATTCCGGCAAGAGAAACAGGGGCTTGCGGCTGGTTGTTGCTGGAGAAATGTTGCAAATGGCTGGCGGTTTCTTGTGCCAATGTTTGAGTTTGTTGACGGTTCTGCTCTAAGGAATCATAGAGTTGGCTTATTGCACGTTCGATTGTTTCGAGGTGTGAAAGCTGGTGTTCCGTGCGACCCAGGCGTTCATTCACGTCTGCCAGTTGCTGTTCCAATGCAGCGGTTACGGTGCTGCTCGACTGGTGTTGAAGTGATTCATTGAGCCGTTGATCAAGGGCCATCATGCGGCGTTCAAGTTCAGCCAAGGGCCTTGTGTCTGCCCCTTGAGCCACGCGTGTTGAGAGTTGTTCAACAGCGCTGCGCAATGCGGTGACATCTTTGCCTGATGCGGCACCATTGGCTGCTTCATCAACACGCCTGTGCAGTGCTTCAATATCGCCCCTGAAGCGGTGGAGATCTGCAGGTGCAGTTTGATTGGCAGCTATGGATTGCTGTGCTTCCTGCAAAAGTCCTAATATGCGCTGTTCGATAACCCGCAATTCGGCTTGTGAGGCTTGTACGGCCTGAGTTTGGGCCTTTTGTGCAAGGGTTTCTGAAGTGTCGCGCACAGTTTCAATGCGCTGGGCCAAAGCCTGCATTTCTTGGCGAAGCTGCTCAGCACCAGCGGCATGATTGACCTGTGGCGTTTGCTCGATGCGCTGGGCCAAATCACTCAGACGGCTTTCCAACTGGTTGAAGGCTGGGGCTTGGCGCAAAACCTGTTCGCTGGAAGCACCGTTCACACGCGCCGCCATTTCGCCCATGCGCTCTTGCAAAGACTTCATGTTTTCGCGCGTGCGCTTATCGCTGACTTCAAGATGCTCAACAATATTGCGAACGGCTTTTTCCAAAGTCTGATAGCCGGGGCCTTCTTCAGGCTTTGGCGCTGGTTGAGGGGTTGGTGCAGGTTGGGCGCGCAATTGCCGGCTGATCATCGCCAAGCGTTCGTTGACGGCAGAAAACGCCTCTACGGTTTGACGTTCGTTGCTTTCAAAGCGGCTCATAACTTTTGCCATGGCCAATTGGTCGTCAACCGATTGTGCTGGTTGGCGATAGGATGTATCGCTTTCGCGCATGGCCAATTTTGCTAGCTGTTCGGCAATATCTTCAAGTTTGGTGGCGGCACGTTCAATCGGGTGGGTCGAAATCAGCGAGCTACGTGAAGCACGGGGTTGGGCTTGTGGAGCCTGGTCAACGGGTCCATCGGCCTGTTCATTGATGGCAGAATTCAGCCACTCGCCCAGCGTCATGCCTGAACGGCGCGCCGCAGTTTTGGCCACTTCCCTGAGCTCAGGCTCAACACCCTTGATGCTCCATGGAATTCCTGGCTTCATGTTACTCACTCTCCAATGCCCAACGAAGCAAATCACTTTGCCTTTCGCTTCAAATGCTGAAAGTTAACTTTTTAGGTAAATATTGCGTTAAGGAACGGCAAAATAGTTCCGATTCTCATAATTAAAGGATAGTCCGTGAGCTCTCTTGCTTTCATCTCGTCGCCGCTGGATCGCAATGCCAATATCCGTTCCGATGCCAGTTTGATTGAACAACGCCTCAAAGATACGAACGTTAAAATTCTTCAACTTTCGGGCGATGGCGTTCGCATGGCGGGTAAATCACTTTTTACAAAGGCCGAAGCGATTTTGAGTGAAACCATCTACTTGGGCGAAGATCAATTTGGCCATGCGTGGTTTGCCCAAGAAAAATTCACTGAAAACGAGATGTCGCCTATTCGACCCTTGATCACCGAAAGTGATATTTCGCCTGATCACCTGTCTATCGTGGCCCAAGCCCGCAGCATGCTGCATTGGCATTCAAAGCACGGGTTTTGTGCCAATTGCGGGGCAAAAACAGCGATGGCTGATGCGGGTTATCGCCGCCATTGTGCGGTTTGTGCCATTGATCATTTTCCGCGCACTGATCCTGTTGCCATCATGGCGGTGCGCCATGGCGATAAGATTTTGTTGGGTCGACAAAAAGCTTGGGCGCCCGGCATGTTTTCAGCGCTGGCCGGGTTTATGGAACCGGGCGAAACCATTGAGCAATGCGTGGCGCGTGAAGTTTTTGAAGAGGCTGGTATCAGGGTTGGCAAGATTACCTATGTGACCAGCCAACCGTGGCCATTTCCTACAAACTTAATGATCGGCTGCATCGCAGAGGCCACCAGCACCGAGATCAAAGTCGACGAAAAGGAACTGGAAATCGCACGGTGGTTTTCGCGTGACGAGATCAATTTGATGTTGCAACGCAAACATCCTGAAAACCTCTATGCTTCAAACCCCTATGCCATCGCCCATGCCGTGATCATGGCAGCGCTCTGAGCATTTCGGCAATGGCCAGAGAGGGACGATTTAATTCGACCCTCAAAATAATATTTGCCAAAGTCCGCGAATTTGGCCTAGGCTAGGCTGAACGCGGGAGAGGCCCTATGTATCTCGGACTGGATTTTGGAACGTCTTCTGTTAAAGGCGTGTTGATGGACGATCATCAAAAGCTGATCGCCACCGCTACCTCACCCCTTAAAGTTTCGCGGCCACACCCCGGTTGGTCTGAACAAAACCCAGAGAGTTGGTGGAAAGCCGCCAATATTGTTGTGGCGGCGCTGCGCAAGGCCAAGCCCAAGGCTGTTGCCGCTGTCAAAGGCATTGGCATGTCTGGCCAGCAACATGGTGCCACGCTGATTGACAAGAATGGCAAGGTTTTGCGGCCTTGTATTTTATGGAATGACGCGCGCAGCTTTGTTGAATGCGAAGATATTCTAAAAGCCTGCCCAAATGCCAAAGCAATCACCGGCAACATTCCCTTGGCAGGATTTACCGCGCCCAAACTCTTGTGGGTGAAAAAGCATGAACCTGAAATTTTTTCTCAAATAGCCAAGGTTCTGTTGCCGAAAGATTATATTCGTTTTCGCATGACTGGCACCTTTGGCTCAGACATGTCTGATGCGGCAGGCACCTATTGGCTTGATGTGGCAAAACGAGATTGGTCTGACACCATGCTTTCGGCCACAGGTTTGCGGCGCGAGCATATGCCGGAATTGTTTGAAGGCACTGATGTGACAGGGCGCATCACTGAGAAACTGGCCAAGGCGTGGGGCATGCCCTTGATGCCCGTTGTTGCAGGCGGTGGAGGCGATAATGCATCAGCTGCCGTTGGCATTGGCGCCGTGAAAGATGGTCAGGCTTTTGTATCGCTTGGAACATCTGGCGTTATGTTTGTATCCAACAAAAAATTCAGCCCCAACACAGCACGTGCGGTGCATGCGTTTTGTCATGCTGTGCCCAACACGTGGCATCAAATGGGGGTTATCCTTTCAGCTACAGCGTCGATTGAATGGTTGGCAGGCCTTCTCAAAACGCCTGCGCCAAAACTCACAGCAGCTTTGGGAAAAAAACTGGAAGGCCCGTCTTCAGTTCTGTTTTTGCCTTATCTTTCCGGTGAGAGAACTCCGGTTGGAGACAGCCAAATTCGCGGCGCATTTCTGGGGCTTGCCCATGAAAGCGATGTGAATGAAATGACACATGCGGTGCTTGATGGCGTGGCTTTTGCGTTGCGCGATTCATTTGAAGCGCTGAACGCGGCAGGGGCTGATGTCAAACGCCTGATGGCTGTGGGTGGGGGCACCCATTCAGAAATTTGGCTTAAAATTATCGCCACAGTTTTAGGCGTGCCGATTGATCTGCCCGTTGCTGGTGATGTGGGCGGTGCCTTTGGTGGTGCGCGCATGGCGATGATTGCAGCCACCGGGCAAGATTTCAAAACCGTTTGTACGCCACCAAAAATTGCCAAAACCATTATGCCCGAAACCAAGGCCAAAGCAGCCTATGCCGCAGCTTACCTCACCTATACCAAAATTTATCCAGCCATTAAGGGATTGTCTCATGTCTAAATTCTATTCGATTTCAGAACCGATTAAATATGAAGGCCCAAATGCAACAAGCGCATTGGCCTATCGTTGGTATAATCCATCACAAAAAGTATTAGGCAAAACGATGCGCGACCATCTGCGCTTTGCTGTTTGCTATTGGCATACATTGTGCTGGCCAGGGGGTGATCCATTCGGTGGTGAAACGTTCAATCGTGCTTGGCACCATGATGCTGACCCGATGAACGCGGCCAAAACCAAAACTGAAATTCTGTTTGAAACGCTGCGTTTGCTTGATATTGATTTCTTTACCTTCCATGATCTTGATATCGCACCTGAAGGCAAGACGCTGCAGGAATTCAACGCCAATGTTTCTGCCATCGCCAAAATTCTCGAAAAGGGCATGGCCAAGCACAACAAAAAATTGCTGTGGGGCACAGCGAACATGTTTTCAAACCGCCGCTTCATGGCGGGTGCTGCCACCAATCCTGATCCTGATGTGTTTGCTTATTGTGCAGCCCAAGTGAAACACGCGCTTGATATCACCCATGATCTGGGTGGTGAAAACTACGTGATGTGGGGTGGGCGTGAAGGCTATGAATCTTTGATCAACACCAAGATTGGCCAAGAGCTGAAACAAGCCGGGCGGTTCTTGTCATTGGTGGTTGAATATAAACACAAGATTGGTTTTAAGGGCCCCATCCTTATTGAACCCAAGCCTAAAGAACCATCCACCCATCAATATGATTATGATGTGGCTTCGATCTATGGGCTTCTTAAATCCTATGGCCTTGAAAATGATGTGAAGATGAACATCGAACAGAACCATGCCATTTTGGCAGGCCACACTTTTGAACATGAAATTGCGCTTGCTTCTTCACTGGGCATTTTTGGATCACTTGATCTTAATCGTGGCGGTTATCAAGTGGGCTGGGATACTGATCAATTTGCGATGAATGTTCCTGAACTTACGTTGATCATGATTGAAGTTCTGCGCGCCGGAGGTTTTACCACAGGCGGCATGAATTTTGATGCGAAAATCAGACGCCAATCAATTGACCCTGATGATATACTTTATGCCCATGTTGCCTCGATGGATGCTTGTGCGCAGGGGCTTTTGAAGGCTGCGCAGATTGTCGATGAAGGCAAGCTCGACACTGAAGTGAACAAACGTTACGCCAAGTGGAGCGAACCACAAAACCAAGCCATGCTTGAAAAAGGCGCAACGCTGGATGGCATTGCGGCGCGCGTTCACAGTGAAAAAATTGAACCGCAACCAAAATCAGGCAGGCAAGAATATCTTGAAGGTTTGCTGAACCGATAATTGCCTAGGTTAATATAATACCCCGTTCGGCAAAACTTTTCTTTGTGGCCGCAGCAGTTCCGCCCAGATCAATGGCGCGGGTTGCGGCCTCAATCACCTCAACATCAAAACCCAAAGCCTTGGCATCTTCGGCTGAATATCTTACGCAATAATCAAAAGCCAAACCCACCAAAGTTACCGAAGTGAAACCGCGCTCTTTGAGATAGCCACCAAGCCCCGTTGGGGTTTTGTGGTCATTTTCAAAAAACGCTGAATATGAATCAATTGCCTGCCTGAAGCCCTTGCGGATGATCAGTTCAGCATGAGCCACATCAAGGCGTGGATGAAATTCTGCGCCGCCAGAGCTGATGATACAATGATCAGGCCACAAAGTTTGCGGGCCATAAGGCATTTCAATTTGTGAAAAGGGTTGAGCCGTTTTGTGTTGCGAAGCAAAGGATGAATGATTGGCCGGATGCCAGTCTTGTGTCAGCACCACATGCTTGTGTTGTGCTGCAAGCCTGTTGATCAACGGCATAATTTCATCACCGCCGTTTACTGCCAATGAGCCGCCCGGACAAAAATCATTTTGCGGGTCTATGACAAGAAAAACGCTGTTTTTCATTTTGCGTTGAGGGCGGCCGCGCAGCCTTTAAAAGCCGGAAATGGATCGGTGATCACATAAAGCGGAATGCGCTTCATCAAACCAGATAAGCGGCCTTTTTCTTCAAACACGGCGCGAAATTGTGTCTCCATCAATCGCTTCACAAGAGATGGAACGATGCCGCCTGCCAAATAGACGCCGCCACGCGCTTGCAGGGCCATGCCCATGTCGCCCGCCACACGCATCAGAAACGTCATAAAATGATTGATGGTTTTTACGGCCTCTGCATCGTTGCCAGCAATGCCAGCGTTCAACACCTGTTCCGGGGTGGTATAAATTGTTTTCTCACTCAAGGCTTGATAAAGGACCAAAAGGCCAGGGCCTGTTAAAACATCTTCCACTTCACAAAATTTGTCTTTGCCCATGATTTTATCTTTCAGGGCAAGTTCTTCCTGCGTAACGACAGGCAAAGTTACGTGGCCCATCTCTCCGGCAATGGGCATCCATTCGCCATGGGGCAATGGGGCCAGAACAGCGCCGCCCAATCCTGTGCCGGGGCCCAACACAATTTTCACATGCGGCTTTGGTGCAATGTCGCCGCCAATTTGCACCAAGCCATCAGCGGCAATGTGGGGCAGCGACCACGCCAAGGCTTCAAAATCATTCAACAGCCGAAAGCGTTTTGCCCGCGCCGCCTTACGCAAAGATTCCGCACTGAATGTCCAAGCCCGATTGGTTAAGGTTATCGTTTCACGATCAACCGGTGCTGCCACGTCCACTGCGGCTGCCGCCAATTCGCTAACGGCCATTTTATCAAGGTAATGCGAAATTGCGGCCTCTAGCCCAGTAAAATTATCGTTCTTTAAAACTTCAACATTGCGCACATCAACGCTGCCCAACTCAATCAAGCCGAAGCGTGAATTTGTGCCGCCAATATCGCCAACCAATGCTGTGTTTGTCATCAATCCCTCTTCAATCCCTCTTGCCACGGGATTGGGCCAAGGGCAACGGCGTAAAAGCCTGATTTTTTCAGAATTGAAATCCCCATCTGGACGTGCGGCAATCTTAAATGTACATGGCGGCCTAGCATGTCGACCGAAATTGAAACCCAAGCCGCAAGACGGCGCACTTTTGCCATTATCTCGCATCCAGACGCGGGCAAAACCACATTGACTGAAAAGCTTCTGCTGTTCGGCGGCGCTATTCAGCTTGCGGGCCAAGTGCGCGCCAAAGGAGACAGGCGGCGCACGCGGTCTGACTGGATGTCGATTGAACGGGCGCGTGGCATTTCGGTTGTCACCTCAGTGATGACGTTCGAATATAATGATTGTGTGTTCAATCTGCTGGATACGCCGGGCCATGAAGACTTTTCGGAAGATACGTATCGCACGCTGACTGCCGTTGATGCCGCTGTGATGGTGATCGATGGTGCCAAGGGCATTGAAGACAGAACCCGCAAGCTTTTTGAAATTTGCCGCCTACGCGATATTCCCATCGTTACATTTGTGAACAAGTTTGACCGCGAAGCACGTGAACCATTGGATCTTCTCGACGAGATTGAAAAAGGCCTGGCGCTGACCATTGTTCCCATGGTGTGGCCCATTGGCATTGGTAAAACTTTTGTGGGCACCTATGATCTGATCAGCCACCGTGTGCGCCGCATCGATGAAGACCCCGCAGGCCAAGCTGTTTCCGGGCCAGATGACCCGTTGATTGACTCACTTCTCTCGCCCGCTGGTGCTGCACAGTTTCGGGAAGAATTATCGCTGCAACAAATGGCTGGCCAGCAGTTTGATCATCAAGCATTTTTGGAAGGCCATTTGTCTCCGGTTTATTTTGGTTCGGCTTTGAAAAATTTCGGGGTGCGAGATTTGCTGGATGCGTTGATTTCTTATGCGCCACCGCCACGCGACCAGAAGGCAAGGCAACGGGTTGTGAAAGCAATTGAGCCAAAACTGACAGGCGTGGTGTTCAAAATCCAAGCCAATATGGACCCGAACCACCGCGACCGCATTGCATTCATGCGCGTGTGTTCAGGAAAATTAAACCGCGGCATGCGGGTTAAAATTGTGCGCACCGGAAAGCAACTGGCATTGAACGCGCCACAGTTTTTCTTTGCGCAAGATCGGTCGCTGGCGGAAGATGCTTATGCAGGCGATGTTGTGGGCATTCCCAATCACGGGGTTTTGCGTATTGGTGACACGTTGACAGAAGGCGAAGACCTGGTGTTCACTGGTGTGCCAAGTTTTGCGCCTGAAATTTTGCGACGCGTGCGTTTGGGTGACCCGATGAAAGCCAAAAAATTAAAATCGGCTTTGGAAGAATTGGCCGAAGAAGGTGTGGTGCAGTTGTTCACCCCCATTGATGGTTCGGGCGCCATTGTGGGCGTGGTGGGCGCTTTGCAGCTTGATGTTTTGGCCGACAGGCTTGAACATGAATATGGCGTGCCTGCATCCTTCGAAACCACGCGTTTTGAAATTTTGCGTTGGATTTCGGCACCTGACTCAAAATCTTTGGATGGTTTTGTTGATGCCAATAAATCTGCCATTGCCCATGATTTGGATGGCGCACGAGTGTTCATGGCATCGTCGGCGTTTAATCTGAACTATGCGCTTGAACGCGCGCCGGGAATTGGTGCAGCAACAATCAAGGAAATTCACGCATGACTTTTCCTTATGATTTTGATTTCTTGCATCTGCTTGCAGCGGCGCTGATTTTCATTATGTGGGGCATTTATGGGCCTGTGCTGCGCCTCTTGGGGCATGGAACGCTGACAACACAGCTTCACGTGGTGCGGCTGCGCTGGATGAACATGATGCTGCATAGCAAACGCGAAAGCCGGGTTTTCGACGGCATTTTGCTGGGGCAAATTTCATCATCCATGTCGTTCTTCGGTTCAGCTACACTGATCGTTTTGGCGGGTCTGGTGGGTGCCTTGGCCTCTATCAACCATGTGCATGCTTCCATCACCGAGATGGCATTTTTTCCACCCGTTTCATTGCCGTTGTTTACCGTTTATTTCACCGCCATCACCGTTATCATGGCCATGTGTTTTTTCTCATTCACCTATGCGTTGCGCAAATTGGCTTATACTTTGGCCATGATCGGCGGGTTGGATGAAGCGCCGGCAACAAGCCGCCAAGCCCAAGTGATGATCAGCCAAACTGCAACGGTTTTAACCGAAGCATTGCGCAGCATGAACAATGGCATCCGCGGGTTTTATTATGCCGTGGCCGGTTTATTTTTATTTGGTGGGCCAATCACCTCGATTTGCGTCACTTTATTGTTAAGTATGCTTCTCTATTATCGCCAAGGCCTTTCAACAGAAGCGCTGGCCATTGAGCGCTATGTTAAGGCCATGCATGAAGAAGATGATTGAATTTCCATTTTTTGATGAGCGCACCTCAAATTTCGCTTTCGCATACACTTAAAGTCGCTATAAGGGCGCCAATCTCAAAACCCATCAGGAGCTATCATGGCAAAAGTTAGAGTTGCAATTAACGGTTTCGGCCGCATTGGACGCAATGTGTTGCGGGCGATCCACGAATCTGGCCGCAAAGATATTGATGTTGTTGCCATCAATGATTTGGGGCCCATCGAAACCAATGCGCATCTGCTGCGCTTTGACTCGGTTCATGGTCGTTTCCCCCATGAAGTGACAGTGCAAGGCGACATGATCAATGTTGGCACCGAAAAATTCAAAGTGACCGCCATGAAAGACCCATCGCAATTGCCATGGAAAGATTTGGGCGTAGACATCGCTTTGGAATGCACCGGCATTTTCACTGCTAAGGATAAAGCTTCAGCCCATTTAACCGCAGGTGCAAAGCGCGTGTTGGTTTCAGCCCCTGCTGATGGCGCAGATTTCACAGTGGTTTATGGTGTAAACCATCAGGAATTGACCAAAGATCATATCGTTGTTTCAAACGCATCGTGCACAACCAATTGCTTGGCTCCGGTTGCTTCCGTGTTGCATAAGGCCGTTGGCATCAGCCATGGTTTTATGACAACC
>JAYWFC010000026.1:0-6773 GCA_043778995.1 Aestuariivirga sp. | reverse complement strand
TGTTTTTGGCGCGCCGGATTGTGCGCATGGCCGTTGAAGATATTGGTTTGGCTGATCCGCAAGCCTTAACTCAAGCCTTGGCAGCAAAAGATACATTTGAGTTTTTAGGATCGCCAGAAGGCGAGTTGGCTTTGGCACAAGCGGTGATTTATGTAGCAACGGCACCAAAATCCAACGCCGCATATAATGCCTTTTCTGCGGCTATGGCTGCGGCGCGTGAAACAGGCTCGCTGCCGCCACCAAAAATTATTTTGAACGCGCCCACCAAACTGATGAAGCAGCAAGATTATGGTGCGGGCTATCGTTATGACCATGATCAGCCTGACGCATTTTCAGGGCAAAATTACTTTCCCGACCAAATGGGTCGTCGGAAATTCTATGCTCCGGTTGAGCGCGGCTTTGAGCGCGATATTCAAAAGCGTTTGGATTATTGGGAAAAATTGCGCCGCGAACGCAGCTCATAAAAAAAGGCCCCGGTTTCACGGGGCCTTCGATCGTTATGGGCAGAAAGCTTATTGGCCAGCGGCCTTCAACTTCATGCTGCATTCGTGCCAATAGGCTGGCCATGTTGCACCAGCGGCAAGTTTGCCACCAGCTTTGTCGGCACGCCAGTTGTTGGCGCACTGCTTAATGCGTGCACGTGCTGCAATCTGCTTCACTGAAAGCGGCTTGCCGTTTTTATCAACAGTTGCTGCCGGTGTGGTATCTGCTGCTGTGCCGACTGGCTCAGCCGGAGCAACTTTCATGGGCTTCATTGGTGTTGCGGCGGCTGGTGCAGCGGGCGCAGCAGGTGCTGCAGCAGCGGCACCGGCTGGTGCTACGCATTTGCCTTTTTGGAAATCACGGAATGTCATGCCTGCTGGCACTGTGTTGGCAGCTTTCATCGCTTTCCAAGCAGCAGAGCATTGTTGCATGAACGTGCCACCCGCAGCGGCTGTCGCAGCGGCGGCTGGTGCAGCCGGAGCAGCAGCAGTTACCGCTTTGGCGGGCTTTGCCGCAGGGGCAGCCGGAGCAGCCGGGGCTGCGGCGGCAGCATCAGCGGCGCAATTGGCTTTGCGGAAATCATTCCACTTCAAACCACCATCTGTGCCAGCTGCTTTTGCGGCTTTATATTTCGCACTGCATTCTGTCATTGACAGGGCAGAAGCTTGGCTGGACATCATGGCGCTGGCGCTAACTGCAAGAAGAGCAGCAAACCCAAGTGTGCGCAGTGTTTTGGACATTTCATATTCCTTTATGTAGCCGCCCCACATGATGCGGACTAAGGTTGAAAAATAAGAAGATTCGCCATCCTCTTGAGGACATTCTAATCCTATTTAAAAGTGTTTAAAAGGCGGCAACAAGATTAATGAATTGTCATAATGGATAGCAGCATGTCGGCCAGTGAAGATGTTATTAAAATTCAAAACCAAGAAGCAGTCTTACGTTTTGTCAAATTCGATGAAGCAGATTCTTGGGCGCTGGGCATGCAAATGCGCCAAGCGGCCAGCACACGGGCGTTGCCCTTGGTGATTGATATTCATGTGGGCCAGCGGCAGATGTTTTACGCCTGTTTGCCAGGGACGTCGCCAGACAATGAAACCTGGGTACAACGCAAGCTGAATTCGGTGATGCGTTTTCAGAAAAGCTCTTATCGTTTGGGCAGAGAAACTGCGAAAAATGGCGGTGGCTTTGACGCTTCGCGCGGCATTGATCTTGCTCAGTTTGCTAATGCGGGCGGAAGCTTTCCCATTCATATTATTGGAAGCGGCGTTGTTGGTGCTGTTACTGTTTCGGGCATTCCGCAACGTGATGACCATGGTTTTGTGGTTGAGCAACTTTGCGCCTATTTGAAAAAAGACTATGCTGCTTTGGCATTAGGAGCTGAAAGCCCTTGATGCATTTTGACATGTGGTTTTGGGCCTGCGCTTGTTTGGCATCATTTCTGGTGGGGGCTTCAAAAGGGGGGCTTCAAGGCGTTGGCGTTCTTGGTGTACCAGTTATGGCGCTTGCCACATCGCCCGTTGTGGCGGCGGGCATTCTGCTTCCCATCTTGGTGGTTAGCGATTGGTATGGCTTGTGGATGTTTCGCAAAGATTATGATGTGCGCAATATCAAAATTATGGTTGCCGCGGGGATTATCGGAATTTTGATTGGCTGGGCCACGGCGTCGATCACCAGTGATGATTTGGTAAAATTTGTGGTTGGTGTCATTGGCCTATCTTATTTTGTGGATGGGCTTCTTAAAGGCAAACGGGTGATTGCGGCCAAACCTGCCGATTTGCCGCGCGGGTTTTTCTGGGGCACGATTGCTGGCTTCACCAGTTTTGTGGCCCATGCCGGCGGCCCCCCTTACCAGATGTATGTGTTGCCGCAAAAACTGGATAAAATGACCTATGCGGGAACTGCCATTATTGTATTTGCGATTATCAACATGCTCAAATTGCCGCCTTATTGGATGCTTGGCCAAATTAATTTGAACAGCCTTGAAGTGGGTGCCGCATTAACGCCCGTCGCCTTGCTTGGCGCCCTTGCTGGTTTTAACCTGACTAAATTTATGCCTGAGAAAATCTTTTTCCAGTTTGTTGAAGTGGCGCTTTTTTTGTTGTCGCTCAATTTGATGTATGAAGGCCTGCGCGGATTGACAAAATTCTAATCGCGCGGCAACTATACCTTTGAGCGGGGGCTCAGCAATTTGGAGTGTATGGCGTTATGCGCAACCTCGTTTTGGCAATATTCCTTTTTTTCGCCTTTGTTCTTCCAAGCCATGCCGAAGATGGTGCGCGGGTTATTTTGGTGCTTGATGCATCAGGCTCTATGCGCGCCAAGATTGATGGCAAATCTAAAATTGATATTGCCAAACAGGTTGTTGGAAAAATTATCAGCACATGGAAACCAGAAGATGAGATTGGCCTGATCGCTTATGGCCACCGTGAAAAGGGCAATTGCAAAGATATTGAAGTGTTGCGCGAACCGGGCACATTGAATGCTGATGATTTTATGGCGGCGGTGAAAGGCATTTCACCCAAAGGGCAAACGCCGATGACTGACGCTGTGCGCATGGCAGCTGAAGCCCTACAATATACCGAGAAGAAAGCCACCGTTATTCTGGTGTCTGATGGCATTGAAAATTGCAATGCTGATCCTTGTGCCGTTGCAGAAGAATTGAAAAAGGCGGGTGTGGGCTTGGTGGTGCACACAGTTGGTTTTGGTCTTGATAATAAAGGGGCCGTTGCCCAGTTAAAATGCCTTGCTGAAAAGACCGGTGGCACGTTTACCCTGGCCAACAACGCCTCTGAATTGCAGAAGGCTTTATCAACATCACTTGAGGCAAAGCCTGCGCCAGCCCCAGCACCTGCGCCAGCCGAAGCATTCAACATTCGTGGCCATGTGAAGCAAACCGCCAGTGCTGAATTGGCCGCACCATTTATTGAGCCCATTTGGTCTTTCAATAAGCCAGATGGGGCAGACGGCACGCAAGGTGCTTATGTCAATGAAGCCTATGGCGTGGATATGAAATTCAACTTGGAGCCGGGCGATTATATTGCAACGGTTAAATCCAACCGCGCATCAATCACCATGCCATTTAAAATTGAGCCCGGCAAAGTTACAAAACTCGACGCAGATTTGGAAGCCGGCATCGTTAAATTAAGTGGCATGATTGACGATAAAACCCCGCTGACAGACAAGGGCGCAAGCTGGGATTTGCACACCATTGATGGCAAATATATCGACACCGAATATGGCGACACCTATTCGTGGATGTTGAACGCTGGCAAATATTACGTGGTGCTTGGTCTGGGTGATACCAAGACCAAGGCTGAGTTTGAAATTAAGGCAGGCGAGACAACAGAAAAAATCATCAGCATGGGTGCTGGCAAAGTGCGTGTGTCAGCCGTTTACTCTGAAGGCGGCGAAGCATTGCAAGAGGGCGCTGCGTTTGAAATTTATCATCAAGGTGCCAGCGCTGATGAAAAAGGCGAATGGGTCAACACACTTTATAACGTTCAATCTGTCTTTGATTTGCCAGCGGGTAAATATATTGCCGTTGTGAAACTTGGTATCGGCGAGGCGCACAAAGCGATTGATCTTGCTGCCGGGGCAACGGTTGATCTTAAGATTGTTGCCAATATGGGCTTTATCGCAGCATCTGCCGAGGGTGCCACAAGTTATGTGATAAGTGTTGGTAAAAAATCTTTGGACGGCAGCAATCTTAATCTGAACACCAGCTATGACCCTAAACTTAATCTTGCTGTCAACGCCGGAAATTATCTGGTGCAAGCATTTAAGGGAGACGTTTTGATTGGTGAAAAACTGGTGGATGTGAAAGCAGGCGAGCGCACCGCCATTGCCTTGCCCTAACATACTTGCCCTAACATACAAGTGATACAATATAAGGGTTGAGATGGGGGCCGCGCATTGGCTAGTGTGCGGTCCATGAAACTTCAATTCCACACACTCGATGTTTTTACCACGCGCCAATTTGCCGGCAACCCGCTGGCGGTTGTTTTGGACGCTGATCATTTAACAACTGAGCAAATGCAAACCATTTGCAAGGAATTCAATCTGTCTGAAACGACATTTGTGATGAAGCCTGAAAATCCGGCAAACACCGCAAAAGTTCGCATCTTTTTTCCCGGTGGTGAAATGCCGTTTGCGGGCCACCCAACTTTGGGCACCGCCGTTTTGTTGGCGGAACTTCGTAACAAGCCGGGCTGTAATATTTCAACTGAAATCAAGTTGGAGCTAAAAGCGGGTTTAACGCCGGTGAAAATCAGCCGCATTGCCGATCACTGTTCTGGCATATTTACAGCACCTGTTGTTCCTTTTCATGTTGATACCATTTTGCCTTCGGTAGAAGATGTAGCGCGGGCGCTGAATTTGGATCCTGCTGACATTGGTTTTGATGGCCACGGGCTTGCGATGCTCCAAGGAGGCCCAAGTTTTTTCTATGTGCCGGTGAAAAACCGAGCAGCTTTGGAAAAATCGCAAGTGCGCCAACCCTATTGGGCCGAACTTCTGGCCCCATTGGGTGGCAGCACAGATGCTGCCTATATCTATACGCGTGGTGGTGATGCGCCACATGCCAGTTTTCGTGCTCGCATGTATGCACCATCGGGTGGCATTCCTGAAGATCCGGCAACAGGGTCGGCAACAGCGTTGCTGGCAGCCCAACTTCTCAAAGCTGAACATTTGCCAGATGGAACACATCATTGGAACCTAGAGCAGGGCTATGAAATGGGAAGACCATCAGATTTAGGCTTGGAGGCCGATGTAATCTCTGGCAAGCTTGCAGCAGTAAGAGTGGGCGGAAGTGCCGTTCGCGTGATGAGTGGAGAGATTACACTATGAGTACCACCCAATTGTTTTTGATAATCCACTTGTTTTGCATTGCCATGGCATTGGGTATTGGTTTTTCAAACATTGTGGGTTTTCGCGTGGCTAAGGGCTTGGGCGGAGACAAAGCCCTTGGCATTGCCGCTCATCGCGAATCTCTTATTCCCTATGGCGATATTTTCTTTGTTGGCATCATTGCCAGCGGCCTGATTTTGCTGTCGGCCATTGGTGGGGCGCGTGGGCTAAGTGTGTGGTTTCATGTGAAGATGGCCATGGTTTTGGTTTGGGTGGTCAGTTACATTTTAATGCGGGTGCGCATTCGGAAATTTTTGGCAAATCGTGATATGGGATTGATTGGGCTTATCCGCACCTATGCACATGTTGCAATAAGTGCCGCTACATTGGCATTGATTTGCGCAGTGATGGCATTTGCCGTCTGATCCGACTTAATTTTAGCAACGTAGCCAAGGCATGAAAATGCTTTTGGCCTTCATTTTCGTTTTAACTGTTCTTGGTGGTTCTCCTCATGCAGTGACCTTGAGCGAAATTATTCGTAACTGTCGCAATGATGGCAAAACACTGTGCCCAACATCAAGCTATGGCAAAGCCATGCAGGCGTGTTTGGTTGAGCACATGAAACAGCTAAGCCCTAAGTGTAAGCCCATTGTGATCAGGCTTAACAACGGCGAGAAGTTTTCGCTGTTCTGATTATTCAATGTTGAGAATGGTTTTGGCTTGGGCTGTCACATCAACGGCGGCATCTTCATTACCCGCACCACACAGTTGAACCGCCTGTTCGCGCAAATCTGCCACTTCTTGCTTTTTATCGGCAGCGATTTTTGTGGTGACGATTGCGGCATCAATTTTTGCAATGTCGTCTTTGCATTGGCCGGCAAACGCACCGGTGGCCGAAACTATAAGCACCACAAACGACACTGATAAAGCTTTTAACATTGTTACCCTCACGAATCTGTGGGTTGGATAGGCAGAAACTAAGGCGAAACTATGCCAATTGATAGCCAGTGTTTGTGCAAGGTTAACATGTTGCAAATGGGCGTGGAACGTCTTAAGCAGAGCAATGTTCGTTTTTAGCACTTTGCCACTTCACATCCTCCTGCTTATCTGCCCCTAAGGGCCGACAGGGCGCTTCGCCTTGGCTCTTTGGGGTTGCGAACAAAAAAATCCAACAGCTAAGCAGAGACAAACATCATGATGATCAATCCCCAAAATAAATACCGCGCCTTTACACCCATCAATTTGCCCGACAGGAAGTGGCCTTCCACCACCATCACCAAGCCGCCCATGTGGTGCAGCGTGGATTTGCGTGATGGCAACCAAAGCCTGATTGAGCCCATGGGCCATGAGCGCAAAATGCGCATGTGGAACGCGCTTTTGAACATTGGTTTTAAAGAAATTGAAATTGGCTTTCCCAGCGCCTCCCAGACAGATTTTGATTT
>JAYWFC010000025.1:0-2559 GCA_043778995.1 Aestuariivirga sp. | reverse complement strand
GTTGAAGTTGCTGTATGTCTTCGTTTGCCTGTGTGAGTTTTTGGAAATTGGAATGATTGCGGAATTCGGTCACTTTGCATTGATCTTGGCTTTGATGGTCAGCCTTGTGCAGGCTTCGCTTCCGCTTTTCGGGGCGCACCGCCAAGATGTGGGCCTGATGGCGCTGGGGAGTTTTTCAGCGGTCACGGCATTTCTGCTTGTTGCAACTTCTTTTGTTTCTCTGGCTTGGGCTTTCGTCATCGATGATTTCAGTGTTGTGCTGGTTGCGGTCAATTCGCAAACCACAAAACCGCTGATCTATAAAATCACTGGCGTGTGGGCCAATCACGAAGGTTCGATGTTATTGTGGGTTTTGATCCTTACCATTTTTGCTGCCCTCATCGCCGGTTTTGGTTTTAACATTCCCAAGCCGTTGAAAGCCCGCGTGCTGGCCGTGCAAGGCATGATCGCAACTGCTTTTTTGGCATTTTTAGTGTTCACTTCAAATCCGTTCTTACGCTTGGCCAACGCGCCCGCAGAAGGCAATGGCATGAATCCGCTTTTGCAAGACCCTGGCCTCGCCATTCATCCACCTTGCCTTTACATGGGTTATGTGGGATTTTCCGTAGCTTTCTCATTTGCAGTGGCGGCGTTGATTGAAGGCAAGGTTGATGCGGCTTGGGCCAGATGGGTTCGCCCTTGGGTGTTGTTGGCTTGGTGCTTTCTTACAATGGGCATCACGCTCGGTTCGTTCTGGGCTTATTATATACTGGGCTGGGGCGGCTGGTGGTTCTGGGATCCGGTTGAAGATGTTTCTTTCATGCCATGGCTGGTGGGCACTGCACTTTTGCATTCCGCGTTGGTTGTTGAACGTCGCCATGCGTTAGTGGGCTGGACAATTTTGTTGGCCATTCTCACTTTCTCTCTCAGTTTGATTGGCACATTTGTGGTGCGTTCAGGCGTTCTCACATCGGTGCATTCTTTCGCCACTGATCCGGCGCGTGGGCTTTTCATCCTCATTATCATTTTCGGGGCCACCGGCGGGGCGTTGCTGCTCTATGCTTTGCGAATTCCGCAAGTTAAAAAAGGTGTGCCGTTTGGCATTGTCAGCCGCGAAGCAGGCTTGCTTCTGAACAACGTGTTTCTTGTGGTTTGCGCAGCCACTGTATTTTTTGGCACGTTTTGGCCGCTGTTTATTGACCTTTTTGGCCGCGATAAAATCTCAGTCGGCGTGCCCTATTATAATCTCACTTTCGTTCCCCTGTTCATGCCAATCTTTGTCATGATGGTGATTGGGCCTTTCCTGAAATGGAAGCGTGATGATTTGAAAAGCGTGATTGCGCAACTCAATGGGCCAATGGTTGTGGCGGTTCTTGTTGCGATTGCAATAGTCGGCATAAATCTTGGGCGTCATATTTTTACGGCCCTTGGAATTGGTTTGTCCGTGTGGATTATTTTCGGTTCCATCTGGGTATTTGTGAAGCACACGAAATTATTCGAAGGCAGTCTGGCGCAATCGCTCAGTATTCTGGGGAACACACCGCGGGCTTATTTTGGGTTAGTGCTTGGGCATATGGGCATGGGAATGGTGCTGCTGGCCATCACCGTGGTCACCACTTGGCAACAAGAGAACATTCTTTCAATGAAGGTTGGGGATCAAACCCACATTGGCTTTTATGATGTGAAGCTGACCAAAGTGGAAGTGATCCCCGGCCCGAACTTTGAAGCCGAGCGCGGCACATTTGAACTTTCGGAAGGTGGCGCTGTGTTTCGCGTGATGAATGCTGAACATCGATTTTATCCGCTGCAACAACAGCAAACCAACCAAACCGGCATTCGCACCAATATGATTTCCAACACTTACATTGCGCTTGGCGATGCTGATAGCAATGGCGGCTGGACTGTGCGCCTCTATTATCACCCCATGGCACCGTGGCTGTGGATTGGTGGCTTTACCATGGCTTTGGGCGGCTTTATTTCCTTGTCTGATCGGCGCTTCCGCATTGGTGTTGCACAGAAAGCCAAACCCAATGTGTTGCCTGCCGGAACGGCTGCGGGTCTAACGTGATGAATTTGCGTGTCTCAACCCTCCTGCCAGTTGGTCTGTTCCTTACGATGGGCATTGTGCTGGCCGTTGGTTTGAACCGTGACCCGAAGCTCTTGCCTTCCATGCTGATCAATCAGCCCCTGCCGCAGTTTGATTTGCCATCGCTGTTTGAAGGTAAACCAAATTTGAAAAGCGCTGAGTTCAAGGGTATTACTCTCATCAACGTATTTGGTTCGTGGTGCGTTTCGTGTCGCTATGAACATCCATTGCTTATACGCATCAGCAAGGATCCGCGCTTCACGCTGGTGGGGATTGATTGGAAAGACGGGCCCACGGAGGCCAAGCAATATCTGGCGCAGAATGGTGACCCTTACGCCGAGGTTGGCGCGGATGTTTCTGGTCGCACCGCCATTGATCTGGGTGTTTCAGGCGCGCCGGAAACTTTTTTTGTTGATGGGCAAGGCGGCGTGCGCTTGCGCATTCCCGGCCCATTGACGCCAGAAATTTGGGATCAACAAATTGAGCCGCTGATT
>JAYWFC010000024.1:0-18033 GCA_043778995.1 Aestuariivirga sp. | reverse complement strand
GCGTTTGTAAAGGCACGGTGAAATCCAACGTAAGCCTTCCATCAGCGGCATTATAAATTTGCTTGCCATCCAACGCCTTGCCAATCGGTTGTTTCTCGCCCTTGAAACGAAAATTTACAAAATAGTTATAATCAGAAAGTGCGCTCAGATTCTCTTCCGTAAGCTTTTCCAGCTCTTCGGGTTCATAAATGCCGTTTTGGTTGGTGTCCATTCCATCAAGTGCATCGCGGGCATAAGCCTTATCCGTCGTCCATTCCACCCGAACGCCGGTGATTTTCCCATCGTCTGAAACCAGCAACTGCGAAGACATATCAGACCAGACATGTGGATGCGCGAAGGAAGGATTTGCGAACGAAAATACGGCTGCGCCAATTAATAATGTACGAGATAAACCACCAAACATAATCCTAGCAACACCCTTCTATCAGCTTTGTTTCAGTTCCACCATGCTAGACAATCTGCGCCACTTTCCTTGACTAACTTCAACGATAATAAATGCCAGCGTGCTCAATATGGTTATCCAAAAACTTGTTGGCCAATCTGTGACATAGGCCACAACAGCAACCAACACCGCAGCCACAATGATTATTTTGGCACTTGCCGCTTGAGAATATCCAGACACCAAAGAACCGAACAAAAATGCTGCCAAGGCGCAGACAAGTTTGAACTTTTTCATTCTCAGGCTCTTTCTGAAGGTGAACCCCGTGTTATGAGGTGGTTCGAGGGCTGGCAAGTTAATAAAATTTCTCTCTTTTGACCTATCACAATTATATGCTAACAGATGGCCATAGCTCGCAGAGGGGTTCTCGAAGTTCGGTTATCCGGCGGTCTAAAATTGAGTTTCAACAGGGAAATTAACATGAGCGATATCGCTGACCGCGTAAACAAGATCGTAGTTGAGCATTTGGGCGTAGATGCCTCAAAGGTGAAAACCGAAGCCAGTTTCATTGACGATCTGGGAGCAGATAGCTTGGACACGGTCGAACTTGTAATGGCATTCGAAGAAGAATTTGGCATTGAAATTCCAGATGATGCCGCAGAAACCATTCAAACTGTTGGCGATGCCGTAAAGTTCATCGAAAAGGCGAAAGCTTAAAGTTAGGCCCGCAATGGGCAATTCAATTAAACGCGGGGTCAGGGCAACTTGAAACCCCGCGTTTTTATGTGTGCAACTGAAAGATAGGTGCAAAAATGCGGCGTGTTGTAATTACGGGTTTGGGCATGGTCTCGCCATTGGGCGCCACCGTGGATACCACATGGAAAAACGTCTTGGCTGGCGAATCGGGTGCTGGCCCCATCACACGGTTTGATGCCTCTGATCTTTCAACGCGCATCGCATTCGAAGTGAAGCGCGGCGACGGCACGAATGGCACTTTGAAAATTGATGATTGGGTTGATACGAAAGATCAACGCCGCTTTGATGATTTTATTCAATATGCCTTGGTTGCAGCAAAGCAAGCTTTGGCTGATGCCAAATATGAAGCCAAAACCCCTGATGAGCAATATCGTGCAGGCGTTATGGTTGGTTCTGGCATTGGTGGCCTTCCCAGCATTTATGAAACGTCATTGTTGCTGAATGAAAAAGGCCCCCGCCGCATCAGCCCATTTTTCATCCCTGGTTCGCTCATTAATTTGGCCTCTGGCTTAATCTCCATTCACTGTGGCTTGAAGGGCCCAAACTCTGCAGTTGTCACAGCTTGTTCAACAGGCTCCCACGCCATTGGCGATGCTGCGCGTATCATTATGATGGATGATGCAGATGTAATGGTGGCCGGTGGTGCGGAAGCCTGCATCAGCCGCCTTGGCATTGCAGGTTTTATCGCCTGCAAGGCACTATCTCACAGCTTCAACGACGACCCGAAAAAAGCCTCGCGCCCCTATGATAAAGACCGTGACGGATTTGTGATGGGTGAAGGTGCTGGCGTTGTTGTGCTTGAATCATTGGAACACGCCCAAGCCCGCGGTGCGCATATTTATGCTGAAATCATCGGTTATGGCATGTCGGGCGATGCTTATCATGTGACAGCACCTGCCGAAGATGGCGATGGTGCCTATCGCTGCATGAAAGCAGCGTTGCGCCGCGCCAACATCAGCGCCACTGATATTGACTATATCAATGCCCACGGCACATCCACGCCGCTGGGCGATGAAATTGAATTGCGCGCCGTTGAAAGATTATTGGGCAACCACGCGCCAAATCTTGCCATGTCTTCCACCAAATCAGCGGTTGGCCATTTGTTGGGCGCTGCTGGTGCAGTTGAAGCAATATTCTCGGTTCTGGCGATAAGGGACAATATTTGCCCACCCACATTAAACCTCGATAATCCCTCCATGGAAACGAAAATTGATCTGGTGCCCAAAAAGGCCAAGGAAAAGGCAATCAACACAGTTTTGTCCAATTCTTTTGGTTTTGGTGGGACGAATGCGTCTTTGATTATGCGCCGATTTGCGGCATAACAACCTTCAGTAAAGGGCCAAGTTTGAAGTGAAAGACGACGAGCCAATAACCCGTGTATCTGAACCCGCAATTGCGCGAAAGCGCAGGCCGGTGTTGTTGCGACTGCTTGGACGGTGGTTGATTTGGACTGTTGGTCTGGGTGCAATTTTCGCTGGCGTGATTGCCTGGGTTTGGTTGAACTTCACAGCACCGGGCCCGCTGGTTGCAAAGAAAATTTATGAAATTCCAAAGTCATTATCGCGCGAAGAAATCGCTCTGGCTTTAAAAGAACAGGGCATTATTTCTGATGCGCGCATTTTTTCCGCTGCTGCGGCTGTGAATGCCTTTCGTGGTGGCAGATTAAAAACCGGCGAATATGAATTTCCGGCCAATGCATCCATGCAAGATGTTTTGTCGATGGTGACGGCTGGAAAATATTTAACTTACAAGGTTACAATTCCCGAAGGCTGGACATCACAAATGGTGGTGAACCGTTTGAACGAGCAGACTGAACTTGATGGGGTGGTAAGCAAGGTTCCCGATGAAGGTTCAATTCTGCCAGACACTTATGTGTTCCGGCGCGGCCTATCGCGTGATAAATTGTTGGCGGATATGCAAGCAGCCCAAGCAAAATTGCTTGATCAGGAATGGTCACGTTTGCCGGCAGACAGTGCGGTTAAAACCAAGCAAGAATTGGTGACACTGGCATCCATCGTTGAAAAAGAAACTGGCGTTGCTGAAGAACGCCCAATGGTCGCTGCGGTTTTCATCAATCGCCTGAAACAAAAAATGCGTTTGCAGTCTGACCCCACGATTATTTATGGCTTGGTGGGCGGCAAGGGCAAGCTGGATCATCCGATTACACGAAGTGAGTTGGACCAACAAACGCCCTATAACACATATCAGATTGATGGTTTGCCACCTGGCCCTATCGCGAACCCCGGCAAGGCAGCAATCGAAGCCGTGTTGTCGCCCGCAAAAACTGACTATATTTATTTTGTGGCCAATGGTTCGGGCGGCCATGCCTTTGCCACCACGCTTGAAGAACACAATGCCAATGTCAAAAAATGGCGGGCACTGAATGGTCAAGCAGATGTTCCCACTGAATCTGACGCGGCAACAGTGCCGGATGCGAATGCACCTGTTCCTGCTCCGGCGCCCGTCGTCGCTGGGGATAAAACTCCAACCGCAGCCACGCCTGAGGTAAAGGTCGCAGATCCCGTGCCTGCAAAAAAGATAATTCCAATTCCAACTTTCAAGAAGCCAAAGAAATAATGTCACTTTCGTCCATGACAGGTTTTGCCAGCGCCAGCGGCAGCCACCAAACTTCAACATGGGTGTGGGAAATTAAAAGTGTAAATGGCAAGGCCTTTGATGCAAGGCTTCGCTTGCCGCAAGGATTTGACCACCTAGAAATTCACGCACGCCAAATATTATCGCAAAATTTTAAACGCGGAAATTTGCAAGTTAATCTAACTCTGCAAAATCAATCTGGCGAAGATCGCATATCCATCAATCGTGATGTGTTGGAACAATATTTGGTGTTGGCGGAAGAATTGCGCAATCGCACCGGTGCCTTGCCACCCAGTTCAGAAAACCTGTTGGCTCTGAAAGGCGTGATTGAAACAAAATCTGAAACACGCAGCGAGCAAGACCAAGTTGAAATTGATCAGGCCATTATAAAAACTTTCTCTGAAGCCGTTTCCGCTTTGGTAAAAAATCGCAACGATGAAGGAGCAAAACTTTTCGAGGTTTTGAAACTGCAACTTGATGACATTGAAAACTGCCGCGCAAAAGCCATTGAACACCCTTCGCGCAAAGCCGAAACCTTAAAGCAAAAGCTGAAAGATCAAATTGCACAGTTGCTTGAAATTCATGCGTTTGATGAGCAACGCCTGCACCAAGAGGCGGTGCTGCAAGCCACGCGGGCCGACATTCAGGAAGAGCTTGATCGATTGGGTGTGCATATTTCAGCGGCGCGTGCCTTGCTAAAATCTACGGATCCGGTTGGCAGAAAATTTGATTTTTTGGCACAAGAGTTTAATCGCGAAGCCAATACGCTTTGCTCAAAAGCCAATGATGCAGGTTTAACCTCTATTGGGCTTGATTTGAAAACCACAATCGATCAGATGCGCGAACAGGTGCAAAACATTGAATAGGCAGCCCACCCATAGTTCAGTTCGTCGTCGTGGGCTTTTGTTCGTCATGTCTTCGCCATCGGGTGCTGGCAAAACCACGCTGTCGCGCAAGCTGTTGGCTGATGATAAAAATATTTCGCTTTCCGTTTCTGTCACCACGCGGAAAGCCCGCACGGGCGAAGTGGATGGCAAGGACTACCACTTCATCACCAAAGACCGCTTTGAACAGATGATTGCGCGGCGCGAGCTTTTGGAATGGGCCCATGTGTTTGGCAATCTTTATGGCACCCCAAAAGCACCCGTTGATTCTGCTTTGGCTGAAGGCCGAGATGTGCTGTTTGATATTGATTGGCAAGGCACACAACAATTGGCCCAAGCGATGGAAGATGATTTGGTGCGGGTGTTCATTCTGCCACCTGATGCGGATTCGTTGCGCACCAGATTGATTACGCGCAACCAAGATTCGTCTGCCGTTGTGGCAAAGCGCATGGCTGAAGCGCCGCGTGAATTAAGCCATTGGGCTGAATATGATTATGTTGTGGTGAACGCCAATGTTGATCACGCCCTTGCCCAAGTGGTGGCCATTCTCACCGCCGAACGCTTGCGGCGCAAACGCCAAATTGGCCTAAGCGAATTTGTGCGCGAGATGACAACGAAGCTTTAAGCAAGCTTCAACGCTAAGTTTCCAAAATTCTCAATCGTCAATTCTTCTGCTCGCTTGGTGGGAATGATGCCTAAGGATTCCATCACATCTTCAGGGTTTTGAAACACGGCTTTCAAACTTTGGCGCAACATTTTGCGACGCTGGCCAAAGCCTGCTGCTGTGACACGCTCGAGATTTTTCAATGTGCATGGCGGTTGGCAATTTGCGCGGGGAATAAGTTGCACAATGCTTGAGGTGATTTTCGGCGGTGGCGTAAACGCGCTGCGGTTCACATCAAACAATTTTTTAGCCTCACAGCGCCATTGGCTGATGACAGACAAACGGCCATAAGAATCGGCCCCCGGTTTTGCCGCAATGCGCTCTGCCACTTCTTTTTGAAACATCAGCGTGAGCGACGAAAACCACGGCGGCCAAACATCAGGCGAAAGCCACCCGATCAACAGCGGCGTTGCAATATTATAGGGTAAGTTGGCCACGATTTTGGCGGGGCCCTTAACCAAATTTGCCCAATCTATGTCCATCGCATCGCCTGAAATAATTTCAAGCTTGCCGGGATAATGTCGCGCAATTTCTTCCAAGGCAGGGATGGCCCGCGTATCGCGTTCGACAGCAATCACGCGGGTGGCGCCTTCTGCCAATAGCGCGCGCGTAAGCCCGCCAGGCCCGGGGCCAACTTCAACAATCGTAAAACCATCCAGTGGAAATGCAGCGCGCGCAATGCGCCGCGTGAGATTGAGATCGAACAAAAAATTTTGCCCAAGTGCCTTATTGGCTTTCAAGCCATGGGCTTCGATCACCTCACGCAAGGGCGGCAGGCCGTCATCACTCATTGAGTATGCGCCATTTGCGCAGCAAGTTTTATGGCTGCAATCAAACTATCAGGCCGCGCGTTGCCTGTGCCCGCCAAGGCCAATGCGGTGCCGTGGTCTGGCGATGTTCGAATGATGGGCAGGCCCAAAGTAACATTCACGCCGCCATGAAAATCCAATGTCTTGACGGGGATTAAAGCTTGATCGTGATACATGCAAAGAATGGCGTCGTAGGTGGCGCGGGCCTCTGCATGAAAGGCAGTATCAGCTGAAATTGGTCCAAAAATATTGATGCCTTTGTTTTTCAACGCTGCAACAGCAGGCGCAATAATTTGCGTTTCTTCATCACCCATGGCGCCATTTTCGCCAGCGTGCGGGTTAAGGCCCGTAACCGCTATGCGCGGGGATTTAATTCCGAAATGATTTTGAAGCGCGCGGTGAACAGTGGTGCCTTGTGCAATGATGTCTTCAGTCGTCAATGCAGCGGGCACATCTTTCAACGCAATGTGAATTGTGATGGGCACGGCCCGCAAACCAGCCGCAACCAACATCATCACTTCTTTTGCAGGTGTTCCGTTCTTGCTGGCCAAATGCGCCAGAAAATCTGTGTGGCCTTGGAATTTAAATCCCGCCGCATAAAGCGCATCTTTGTTGATAGGGTTTGTAACCATGGCCGAAGCTTGGCCAAGTTTGCAAAGCGCAAATGCTGTTTCAATTGCTTCGATAACGAACGCAGCATTGCGCGGATCAATTATGCCAGCCTGCGATTGGGTCGGCAATGATGTATGCAAAACCGGCAATGCCGAGCTGAAAACGGATTGGGCTTCGGCAGGCGTTTCAATTTTTTGAATGGGCACGTTGATTTTGGCGAAAGCCATTCTTCGCGCCACATCATCAGCATCACCCAACAAAAAAAACGTGCATTGAGAATTTGAATGCAGCTCTTGCCAAGCTCTGGCGGTTATTTCGGGCGCAATTGAAGCAGGTTCACCGCAGGTCAGCGCAATCATTGCGCATAGCTCTGATCTTTATATTCGATGATTGCTGTTTGGCGCATCTTGGCCACATATTTGGCTTCGATGGAGTCATATTTTTCATTCAGTGTCATGGCTTCAATTTGCTGGCGCGTGGGATATTGCACGTTCAATTTTGGTGGCGTGATCATTCGGCTTCCACAAAAGGCTAACAATTGGATGCCACCCTTGTAACGCATGGGGCCAACAGCATGGCCAACACCGCGCGCCGAAAGCTGGGCTTGCAAAGGGCCGGGCAGCTTGCGGCTATCAGCCTCAATTGTTTTGCCAACTTGCACGTTAAAAATGCCTGCCGATGCGGCGCGCACACCTGAACATGATTTGATTTTTGCCGCCACCTGCGACGCTTCAACCGCACGCGATTGCAGCAGTTGCGGATCATCACCCTCGACCGGGAAATTCACTTCCAGCAATTGCAGAACTTTCACCGGCTGGCGGCGCGGGTCTGCCAAAACTTTCGCCACTTTGCCGTTGATCTCTGATTTTATCGAGGCGAATTTTTTATCTACCTCGGCCTGATCAACATTCACCTTTTCATGGAATTTCGCGCCCAACAAACGGGCGAAAGACATTTGCGCGGCGGCATACTGGCGAAGCGTGCTAACGGCCAAGCCTTGTGCACCAAGCTTTGCCTTTAAGCCTGCATCATCAGTTTTCATGCTGGTGGCCATTTGCAGCAAGCGCTGATCAATATCCTTCTCGGTCGGATCAACATGGTTCAGCTTTGCTTCATCGATCTTCACCACATCATTGATAAGGTCGTTGGCCACTTGCACGCGGCCCAATTTTGCAGGCTGAACCACGCCAAGAACTTTCAACAACCGAATGCGCTGATCAACGTCAAAACTGGTGACCGGGTGATCATTCACCGTGGCAATAACAGATGCTTCTTGCCCAAAGCTATGTGCATGAAACGAAATTAAAAGCGCCAAGGCGCAAATGGTCAAACGTGAAATTTTCATATCAGAACTTTGCTGTAACGCCAGTTTTGCCAAGGGTGGCAAATTGTATAGAAAGCACCACCTTGTCTTCTTTCAAATGAGAGACGGAGTCTTCTGTGCCAGTATATGCAAATTTGAAATTCATGCACTCACAATCAAATTCAATGCCAATGGTTCTTTGCGCCAACACGCTTGCAACAAAATCATAAGTCACGCCGCCGAAAAGATTCCATCCATCACTCAGTTTAACTTTGGCATCTGCCGCAACCCACTGTTCGCGGTACAATCGGCCGTACGCAGGTTCAGCGCCAAAATCCAGATAACTAATATTCGTGGAGAAATCGTCAAAACTAAGGCTGGCGACGGCTTCTTGGCGGTTCAGGCCCGACAAATCATTCTTCAGCCGCGCTTCATATGAAAAGCTTAAATTGTTCCACGGTTGAAAAACAATGGCCGCAACCAAATCAGACTCATTATTGGAAAGACCAGACCCGGCAACATAACTATTTTGCCCGGCGATGTGGACAGACTCTCCCGCACTGGCGCGAATAAACCCGCCATTGTTGCCGATCAATGAGTAGGTCACACCAAGATCGGCGCGTGTGCCGCCTTCATATCTATCGGTTCCCGTGAAACGATCAGCCAAGAACAAGCTGGTGTGATCTAAATTCAGCGTCACCGAATCTTCATTGCCAAACCCGGTTGTGGCGCCCTCATCGGCTGATGAAACAACTTGGAACACTGGCGTGATAATGCTCTGACCATAAGGCAAGTTGGCAATGAACGGCATGCGCATATCAACACCAACAGCGGGCAAAACCCGTGCTTGGGATTCAAATGTGCTGGCAGCGCCGGGCACATTTTCACTCATCAAAATATCGCTGCGCAAATTTGCAAAGGGCGTCACCACAGCACCAACATCGGTATAGATTTGGGTATGCCAATTCATCTGTGTTGTGGCGCGGGTTTGGTTGGTTCCATCATTTACAGTGGGGAAGGGCGTTTGTGGCGATTGCCTCGCGAGCGAATAAGCATTCCAGTTTAATTCAAGCTGTCCAGGCATCGGAAGATCGCGATAGATTGTTTGGCCTGAGATGAACGGCATTGCATAGGGCAGAATATTTGGATCAATCGTGTTGCGCATAGAACCAAAGTTCAGCATTTGAGCCGAAACATAAGTCTGGTCCCACAAGCCCGTGGCATAGATATTATTCACCGCGTATTTGCGCTCATCATAACCATAGCTATTTAGAAAATTTGTGTCGGTTGCAAATGTGCCGTTCCAACCATAATTCCAATCTTCATTGGCTTTAAATGCGCCATGGCTTTCAACAGCACCACGCACAGGCCCATTTTCTGGATAAGGCAAGTCGTGCAATTGATAAACGCCAAATCCACGCAAATTATATTGGCCTGTTTCAGTTTTTTGGCGCCATTCCAAATCAGCAACCGGGCCTTGATAGGTTGTCCACATCGGCCTGAAGGTTAAATCTGTGCTGGGTGTAATGGCCCAGAAATAAGGTGTAACCACGCCAAAGCCATAAATATCACCCGACTTTAAATCCGGTAACAGAAAGCCAGTTCGCCGCGTTACCGATGGATCAGCCATCGACAAATAGGGAAGGCCAATCACCGTTGCGCCGTTAATTTGAAGCTTGGGATTGACGTGATAAAGATTGTGCGTCTTGGAATCATGCGTCGTTTGATCTGTCACAATGGCCCACAACGGATGGCCGCTGCGCGTTTTACAATCACGACAGGCCGTGTAAGTGGCCTTTTCAAAAATTGTAATATTCCTGTTCACTCGCTTCACATATTCAGCCGTGATGGTGCCATTGTTGGTGAGCAGCGTGGTGACATGCGTGGCAAAGCCTTGGGCGAACTGGTTGCGCAAATCGATTGAATCAGCAAGCATCACATTGCCGTTAGGTTCGCGAATTTCTACCGAGCCATTGGCATCAAAAGCGCCGGTTGTTTGATTGAAACTCACCTTGCTGGCCACCAAAGTATAAGGGCCATAGGTCATCTTCACGAACCCCAAGGCCGTGGCAATTTTGGTTTTGGCATCATAAGTTATGCGCTCAGCATCCACATGCACGCGCGTGCCCTCGGGCAGCTTGGCCATAACCGGGGCGATGAAGGGCTTTTCGGTTATTGCTGAAGCCAATGTGGCGTTCGCTATCAAGGCTAGTATGGAAACGGCAAACAACCTCAGCATGCGGGAAATCCATTTCCCACATCCTGTTCTTGGCCGCCTTCCGCTTAGCGCCTGATCCACACCCAACCTTATTTCACAAAGTATTAAAATTCATTAGCGAATTTGATCCGGTTCGGGAAGCGCCAAAGCAAAAAACCAAAGATTTTCATTCTTTATCGATTTCATTCACGTTTGCGAAACCAAACGCCAAGCAATCGGTGAAGACGCAACCTTTAATAGCATGAAATTAATAGGTTTTAAGGCCTGCGGTGCCTATCCAATAAGAAACGCATCAGAGAATTTTATGAAAAAGAAACTTCCAGAACACAAGCTTATTGCGGTTATCAGTCTGCTCGTCGTTCCGATTCTTCTTCTGGGTTGGCTTTTTGTCAACGAAAGTAACAAATCAATCGGTTTTGCCCGGCAAGAATTGCAGGGAACATCGTTTTTAGAACGGTTCATGCCTCTTTATGGCAAGATTGCATCGCAAGAACCAATCACGGCCTCCGATAAATTTTTGCTCGCCACTTTGAAACGCGATTTCGGACCCAGCCTTGATATATCTTTTGAAATTGACCAAGTTCTAACAGAGATCAATGCCGCCACCGTTAATCGCGTCAAGGCGATGCAGGTCAGTCGGCAACTAATGACCAATGTTGCAAATCATTCCGGTCTAATTCTAGATCCGGAGATTGATACCTTTTATTTGGTCGATGCACTGGTGCTTCGCGTTCCAGAGCTTTTGAACCTTGGTTCTGATATGGCTGCAAATCTCGATTATCAAAAATCCAGCAACGAAACCGCACAAAATTTTGATCGCAATTTTCTCAAGGTGGGCCAATTCAATGCCGCTTTGAAAGGCCTGCACCAATCGATGAACGCAGCCATGCAAGGCAACAAGGACGGCAATCTTAAATTCAAAGTTGCCAGCGAAAATGTCATGTTTCAGGTGCGTGCAGATGATTTTATATCGGCATTGGATGTTAATGCAAAAAATATTTTGGCACCGAAAGCCGTGGAAGCTGGTGCCATTACAACGTTTAAAGGGTTTCTGAAAAACGCAGCACATTTCTCGCAAAACGCCAACCAGCAACTCAATTCGTTATTGCAAAAGCGCCTCGACGAATTTGTGCGTTGGCTTTATCTCAGCATAAGCATTTCAGCTTTGTTGACGCTGGCCGCGCTTTCAATGTCTCTGACAATTCTCAAAAAACTGGTTCATGGCCTTGATGATAAAATCATCTTCCTGGCGCACCATGATCCGATGACGCGGCTTAAAAATCGAGCCGCTTTCACAGCCGAAATGCATAAAATATTAAATGTGGCATTTCAAAACAATGAAAAGCTGGCCCTTCACCTCATTGATTTAGACAAGTTTAAATCGATCAATGATAACCTTGGCCATCATGCCGGAGACGTGGTTCTTAAAACATTGGCCAATCGTCTTATTGAAAGCAGCAGACCCAACGATCTGATTGGCAGGTTGGGTGGCGATGAATTCGTAATTTTGCAGCGGAGTGTAACGTCGGTGCGGATGGCAGAAGCTTTCGCAGACCGAATCGTTGTGGCCATGCGCAAGCCTGTGACACTGGAAAACCAACACGTTAATATATCAATTTCGATGGGCGTTGCTCTCAGCCCTAGCCACGGCAGAAAAGTTGATGTTCTTATGGCTCACGCCGATATGGCGCTTTATGCAGCCAAGGCGGCAGGTCGTGATCAATATTTGATGTTTAATGTAGACCTTGAACGCGCGATTAAAAGACGCCGCGCGTTGGAAGAAGAAGTCAAACACGCAGCGCATGAAGAGTTGTTCACCCTCAACTACCAGGCGCAATATAATTCTGCCGGAACAGAAATTCGTGGTTTTGAAGCTTTGCTGCGTTTGCGCACGCGCGATGGCGTGGAAGTTCCACCTTCAGAATTCATTCCAATCGCCGAGCAATTGGGCCTTATAACCCAAATCGGCACTTGGGTGATTGGTCAAGCATGCCGTGTAGCTATGGCTTGGCCCGACACCATCTCAGTTGCGGTTAATCTTTCACCCATGCAATTTGCATCTGGCGGCATTGCCCAAACAATTTCAGATGCGTTGAAAATAACGGGCCTAAAACCCAACAGGCTGGAAGTGGAAATTACTGAAGGCTTGCTGATGCAAAACACACAAGAGGTGTTGAATGAGTTGAATTCCATTCGCGCCCTTGGAGTTTCAATCGCGATGGATGATTTTGGCGCAGGTTATTCCAGCCTCAGCTATTTGTGGCGCTTTCCGTTTGATAAAATCAAGATTGACCGTTCCTTCGTTCAGGCGCTTGAAAAGAATGATATGAATGCGCAAAACGTTTTAGGCACGATTGTTGTGTTGGGCCATTCTTTGAATATGATCGTCACTGTGGAAGGCGTTGAAACCGCGGCACAAGCCCAATTTGTTCGCGCTTTAAATTGCGACCAGGTTCAGGGTTTCTTTTTTAGCAGGCCCCTGCCTCAACAGGATTTGGCAACGTTGATCTTGAAAAACTTTCTTCAGGCAAATGAAGAGAAACCAACAAGCGAAGCAAAGTTACGTCTGGTTCAATAAAATCTATAGCGATCAATATTGCAGGCCAGAGGTGCAATCTATAGGCTTGGCCGCAAGAAATGGATTCGCACAATGAAAATTGAATTTTTAAGCAAAGCACCAAAGAAAATTTCTGTGGCTATTTATTTGGTCTCTGAGGGTTCCAAACTTTCAAAGGCTGCACACGCTTTTGATCAAGCTTCAGACGGCCTTGTGACCCGCGCAATGAAAGCCACAAAGTTTACGGGCAAACGTGATCAAACGCTTGATTTGGTGTCGCCCACAAAAGACCAAGACCGTGTGTTTTTTTATGGTTTGGGCGATGTTGCCAAATTAAAGCCTCTCGATTTCGAGATGATCGGCGGCTCAATTTCCGGCCTTCTGATGGCAAATAAAATTCAACAGGCGGCAATTGTGCTGGAAACAACCGACGTCAAAAATAATGACGCTGCGGCCTTGATCGCTTCAGGCGCGGTTTTGCGTAATTATGGTTTTGAAAAATATAAAACAAAAAAGCCCGATGCAGCAAAAAAATTGGAATCGCTTGTGATGGTTTGCGATAACGCAACCAAAGCCAAGAAGAGTTTTGCAAATCTTCTGGCAATCGCCGAGGGCGTGCATTTGGCGCGTGATTTGGTGAATGAACCTGCAAACATTCTTTATCCCGAGGAGTTTGCGAGCCGCGCCAAACTTCTTGCAAAGGCCGGTGTTAAAGTTGAAATTTTAGGTGCGGCCCAAATGAAAAAATTGGGCATGGGCGCTTTGCTGGGCGTTTCACAAGGTTCACCTTTTGCACCACAACTGGTTATTATGCGCTGGGATGGCGGAACCAAGGGTGAAGCACCCGTGGCCTTTGTGGGCAAGGGCGTAACCTTCGACACGGGTGGCGTTTCCATCAAACCCGCAGCCGGCATGGAAGATATGAAGGGTGATATGGGTGGCGCTGCCTGTGTCACCGGCTTGATGCTGGCTTTGGCCAAACGCCAAGCCAAATGCAACGTGATTGGCGCAATCGGCCTTGTTGAAAATGCAATAGACGGCAAGGCCCAACGGCCGGGCGATGTGGTTAAATCCATGTCTGGCCAAACCATCGCTGTTCTGAACACTGACGCAGAAGGCCGCCTCATTCTGGCTGACGTTTTGTGGTATGTTCAAAGCCGTTTCAAACCGAAATTCATGGTCAATTTGGCAACGCTCACGGGCGCCATCCTGGTGGCGTTGGGTAAGGAACATGCGGGCCTGTTTTCCAACAACGACCAATTGTCTGAACGGATTCACATAGCGGGCCTCGACACAGGCGAAAAAGTGTGGCGCATGCCGTTGACACCTGAATATGACAAGATGATCGACAGTGATATTGCGGATATGAAAAATATTGGCGGCCGTTTTGCTGGTTCAATCACCGCCGCGCAATTTTTGCAACGGTTTGTCAACAAAGTGCCATGGGCACATTTGGATGTTGCGGGAACAGCAATGGAAGCGGTGAAAACTTCTATCAACCACAGTTGGGGTTCGGGCTGGGGCGTTCGGCTTCTCAACAAGCTTGTGGCTGATCACTATGAGAAATAGGCCACAAAACGCATTCTTTTGGAAAAAATGAATTGTAATCTCTTGTATTACAGATTGAGGCTTCCCACCTCTTCTCTGTAACCCCGCAACTGAGAGAAACAAAAATGAATGCACTATGGAGCCCCGTTAAAATTGGCAACTTGCAATTGCCACATCGCCTTGCTTTGGCACCCATGACCCGCAGCCGCGCCAAGGCCGATGGAACGCCTGGCGATTTGGCAGCCGAATATTATGCTCAACGCGCCTCCATGGGGTTGTTGATCGCAGAAGGCACCCAACCTTCCGATGATGGCCAAGGCTACACCACCACGCCCGGCATCTATACCGATGCGCACGTCAAAGGCTGGCGCAAAATAACCGATGCCGTTCATAAGGCCGGCGGACATCTATTCATTCAAATCATGCACGCGGGCCGCGTTGCTCATCCTGATAATACGCCGCATCATCGCACCCCTGTGGCGCCATCGGCCATTAAGCCAGACGGCGTGAAAATGTTCACGCCAACCGGAATGCAAGATGCGCCAACACCGCGCGCGCTAACCACAGCGGAAGTAAAACAAACCGTCAAAGATTTTGCCCATGCGGCCAAGCGGGCCATTGAAGCAGGAGCAGACGGCGTGGAAATTCACGGTGCCAATGGCTATTTGGTTCAACAGTTTTTGGCACCCAACGCCAACACCAGAACTGATGAATATGGTGGCTCAATCGAAAACCGCGCGCGCTTTGCAATTGAAGTGGCCAAGGCCGTCGTTGCGGAAATTGGCGCAGAGCGTACTGGCATTCGCTTATCGCCGCTGGGTAATTCTGGCGGGTTGGATGAAGGGCCAGAAAGTGCTGCTCTTTATCATTATCTGGTAACGGAGTTGAATAAGCTCAACCTTGCCTATTTGCACATTTTGCATACCGGCAATGAAAAGTTGGTGCAGGATTTGCGCAAGCTTTGGACGCATTCATTCTTGCTCAACCGCCCCAATGCCGCGCCAGAAAATCTTGATCAAGATTTGAAATCGGGCTTGGCAGATGTGGTGCCCGTTGGCAAACTTGGCCTCGCTAATCCAGATCTTGTTGCACGCTTGCAGAAAAAAGCCCCGCTTAACGAAGCTCACCCAGCAACGTTCTTTGGCGGCGGTGCCGCAGGCTTTACTGATTATCCAACCCTGGCTGCTTAACACCACTTGAATTTACTTTCGCCTTGGGGTCAATAACCCCATGGCGGAAGTTTTCTTTTATCATCTCACATCACAACCTTTGAAATTTGTGCTGCCCCAACTTGTGGCCAAGGGGCTTGAGCGCAAATTGCGCATGGCTGTTGAAACGGGCGTGCCCGAAAACATACCCAAAATTTCTGAAATGTTATGGTCAGCAGATGATGTGGCTTTTCTGCCCCATGGTTTGGCTGAAGATGATAATGCGGCGCATCAACCTGTGCTCTTGTCAGCAACGCCAGAAAATCATAACCAAGCCACAGTTCGTTTTTTCATTGATGGCGCTTTGCCTCTTTCAATGGAAGGTTTGACGCGGGTGGTTATTATGTTTGATGGCGCTGATGAACAGGCCGTTGAACAGGCAAGGGCCCAGTGGAAACGCCACAAGGCAAACGGACACGATATTAGTTATTGGAAACAAGACGAGAGCGGCAGATGGCAAAACCAGGCAAATTAGTTGCAAAACTTCGATATCGGCTGATGACAGGCCCTGATGATCGCGCTTTTTGTGAACGCATTTCAAATGCACTCGATGATGGTTATGAACTTTATGGTTCACCTGCCATCACACACAACGGCAAAACCTGCATTGTTGCTCAGGCACTGGTGTTGAAGCGCCGAACAACGTCAACAACGCCGCGCAAATCTTCCACTTCAAAATAACGCGGTGTGTGCGCGGGAACATCTTCATGTTCATGGCCCCACAAAATTTCAAATGGAACGTAAACGCCAAAGCCACCCGCATGGATCATGGGCAACACATCAGACTTGATGGAATTTCCGGCCATCAAGGTTTTGTCCACCGTGCCGCCATAGCGTTTGCAAATTTTCTGATAGGTGGCGGCTTTCTTGTCGCTGACAATTTCCACGCCTTCAAAATAATGGGCCAGGCCAGAGGCTAAAACTTTGCGTTCCTGGTGGTGCAAATCACCCTTGGTGATCAACAATAATTTATGGTCTGCGTGCAGCGCTTTCAACGTGTCTTCCACATGGGGCAACAGTTCAATCTCATGGTCCAGCATATCGCGGCCCATGGCGATAAGTTTTGAAATCGTGGCAGAATCCACTTGGCCGCCCGTAATTTCAATGGCCGTTTCAATCATCGAAAGCGTAAAACTTTTTACACCAAAACCGTAAAGGCCAAGGTTTTTGGTCTCCATTTGCATCACTTTGGCGGTTGCTTCATGGGCTGGTAAAATGTTTGAAAACATTTCGCCAAAGGCTTTCTCCGCCGCATCAAAATGAATTAAATTGTGCCACAATGTGTCATCAGCATCAAAACACACCAGATCAAGTTTGCTCAAAGCTTGGCCTCAATTGCATCCCAAATCAAAGCCGCAATATCCTCGCCGCCAAAGCGCTTCACTTGCCTAATGCCGGTGGGTGAAGTGACGTTAATCTCCGTCATCACATCACCAATCACATCGATGCCCGTGAATATTAACCCACGCTTTTTCAGCTCCGGCCCAATAGCTTCGCAAATTTCATGCTCACGTTTTGTAAGACTGGTAGGCTCTGCCCGGCCACCCACATGCATGTTGGAACGATTATCCGTGTCTGATGGAACGCGGTTTATGGCGCCTGCAACCTTGCCATCCACCAAGATGATGCGCTTGTCGCCCTTTCGCACATCGGGCAAATATTTCTGTGCAATATAGGGTTCAGAATAATGCGCCGCAAAAAGCTCAAGCAGCGATGTAAAATTATGATCTTGCCTGTTGGTGCGAAACACCCCGGCACCACCATTGCCATAAAGCGGCTTTAAAATAATATCGCCATGGAATTGGCGAAACTTATCAATCTCGCCCACATCACGCGTAATCAATGTTTCTGGCATCAGCTCAGGAAATTTTAGAATGAACAACTTTTCTGGCGCGTTGCGAACTTCGGTCGGATCATTCACCACCAAAGTTTTCGGGTGGATCAAATCGAGTAAATGCGTGGCGGTAATATAACCCATATCAAACGGTGGGTCTTGGCGCATATGCAAAACCTGCTGCGTTGAAAGGTCAATGCGTTTGGCCGGCCCCAAAGTGGCATGCTCGCCTTTAACATCCTTAACTTTTATATCATGGCCGAAAGCCGAAAGAACGCCACCTTCATAGCTTAACGTTTTCGTTTGATAATAAAACAACGAATGGCCGCGGTTTTGTGCTTCCAACATAATTGCAAAGGTTGAATCGCCTGAAATATCAATCGATGAAATGGCATCCATTTGCACAGCAACTTTAAGGCTCATAATCTAGTTCATTCCTTCAAACGCATTTTCAATATGCTTGGGCCACAGGTATGAATTAACCGCAACAATGTCAAACCTGCAATGGCCTTGGGCGGCGATTTGATCTTTCGCCATCCAAAGCGAGGCAGCCGCCGCAATGCGTCGCGATTGAAAACCGGTCACGGATGTGATGGCGGCATCATGGTTCATTCGCGCTTTAACCTCCACAAAAGCCGTCGTGGTTCCGCGCCGCATAATTAAATC